>JAMOQN010000107.1 GCA_027063985.1 Desulfohalobiaceae bacterium | reverse complement strand
GTGTTCAGAGTTTAAGAGGTGGAGATGTAGTAGGAGACCACACAATATATTTCTTTGGCCCAGGTGAAAGAATTGAAATAACCCACAGGGCTCATTCCAGGGAAACCTTTGCACAGGGTGCAATTAGAGCAGCAAAATGGATAGTAAATAAACAGCCTGGAAAATTATACACAATGAAAGATTTATTTGAGGATGTATAATTGGGCGGGAAAATAAAAAAAACATCTTTAGTTTTTGTCTTATTATTATTTTTTAGCTTTAATTCTGCCTATTGTAATAGTGTTAAGCAACTAAAATTAGACAGAGGGCTTGTATTTTATAATTTTAAAGGGAGTTATAGAGACAAAGGTTATGATATATACATATTAAAAATAGATCCCAATTATTTCTCTCTTACACTACTTATGTCGTCTAAATTAAATATCTCACCTTTGTCATTAAGACAGTGGGCTAAAAAATATAATTTAATAGCAGTAATCAATGCCAGTATGTTCTGGGAAGATAAAAGAACAAGTACTGGATTTATGAAAAACAAAGATTATATAAATCAAAGAATAATTAATAAAAAATTTAGAGGATTTTTGGTATTTAATCCCAATCAAAAAAATATACCTCAAGTAGATATTATTGAGAGGGGATATACCAAAAATTGGGATAAATTATTAAATAAATATGATACTGTTATACAAAATTATAGAATGATAGGAGAAAATAGAAAAAATTTGTGGCAGATGGACATTGCCTCTTACAGTGTTTCTGCTATTGGGATTGATCGATTAAATAATGTGCAATTTATATTCAGCTATTTGCCATTATCCATACATGAATTAAATAACATCCTTTTGGATCTACCCATAAGTATAAAATCTTGCATATTCACTGAAGGTGGAAATACCAGTGGGATGTATATAAAATATAGGGATTTTGAAAAAGACCTACATGGATATTCCAGAATAGATATTTTTAATCAAAATCCAAATAAACCAGAAATACCAAATGTAATTGGAGTTATAAAAAAAATTAACTAAAGGATATGATATGAGATTTTTTTATTTGATCATGTGTTTATTTTTATTAATTCCTGGCCAAGCACTTAGTGGACAAAATATAATAGATGATTTGTTAAAAAATTATAAAAACATACAGTCAATCAGAACTAAATTCAATCAAATACTTAAAAGTAAGACCACCAGGGATGAGGAAGTTAGATCAGGTAATATAATCTGTAAAAAATCATTAAATAGAGTAAAAGTTAGGTGGGAAATAGAAAAGCCTGAACATGAGATTTTGATAGTAAATGGAAATATCATATGGGACTATTTTCCAGAAGAAAAACTCGCATATAAATATAAATTATCAAAAATAGAACAATCAAAGATTATATTTGATTTAATCACAGGTAAAATAGATTTAAAAAAGAAATTTAATATAATAAATGAAGGTATAAAAGGAGATCTATTTAAAATAAAATTAGTTCCATTTAATCCAGAGCCAAATATGGTGCTTGTATATCTCTGGATAGACAAAAATAAATTAATAAAAAAGATAAATATAATAGATTTTTTTGGAAATGAGAATTTTTTAGAATTTGATGATATAAATTTAAATCCAGAAATAGACTCGAAGCTATTCTGGAATAAACCTCCATCTGGAGTTAAGATTTTAGAAGGCAGGCCTAATAGTTAGACAATATATTTTAATTCCGTGAAATTTTATTTGCCAATGAATTTAACGCGTTCAAGCAAGGCTAAAATAAGGTCCCAACACAAAAACAAGATATGCCTTCATTAGGACTCCTCTCGGGCATTATTATTTTTGTCTCATAATGAATATTATGTAAACTTAAATATTTTTATTTAATTTTCTACGAATTATTTTTTTCCCTTCTTCTCCTCCCAAAATGTTTATTATTCCAACCCTGAATCTTTTGGTCTTCTATAACCCATTTAAACTATCTCGTTAGAATTATTGTCTCCATCAAAAAAGGATTCTTAACACTCTGATCTCTTTGCAGGAATCTCTAAGTCTTTATATTGATATATTTTTTCTTATGATGTTTAATTTTATCAAATTCCTTTTTTGTTTAATTAAATTTGACTTTAAATGTTTAATTTTATTTTCTAAAATGTTTAATTAAGATGTTTAGTAAAAATGAACATAAGTTTGTTTTTTATTATTAAACACAAGTATGTTTAATAAAAATTAATCTTAAGAAATCTTTACTTTTGAGATATACCTTAGTAAAGGTTATCCAAAAACATCGGAGTATTTATATGTTAAAAAAGATTCTAATTATCTTGGTTTTATTTTTTTTGACTCCAGGTTTTTCATTTTCCAAAAATAACGAATTTATTTCCTTTTTAAAAAACTATGGTGCTTATGATATTATTAATATTGAACTCAAAGGTTCTTACAAAGAACCCTCATTGCTACTCTCATATGCAAACGCCAAAATATTTTCTGGTAATCCTGATGAGGCCATCTCGATTTTAGAGCATACAACTTTTAAGGAAAAAAAACTTCTTGCAAAAAGAGAGATTATCCTTGCCAGGGCCTATAGGTATAAAGGTGATTTTGAAACCGCCCTACTCCACTACACAAAGGGTTATAATTTAACTAATGACCCAAAATTAATTTTAAATGAGCCAGGTA
>JAMOQN010000106.1 GCA_027063985.1 Desulfohalobiaceae bacterium | reverse complement strand
CCTTCATATCTCCTCCTGAGGATAGGCCTTATAACCTGAACTTATCAACTTTGGTTAAACTAAACTGATAATCTTGACCTTTATGTATAGTCAATAAAAAACGGACCCAGCAAATAGCATTTTTTTTATTAAAATCCCAATTGTCTTTTTTAGATTCTTTTTTTAAAAACTACCCATGGATGAAATTTCTCTAGAAAAATACATTTTCAAAAAAATTTCTGAGCAAACAAACTTAAACATAAATATAAAGTTAGATAAAATAAAAAAAATTAGCCTGTACATAATTCATTTAAACAAATGGACAAAAAAAGTTAACTTAGTTGGGATAAAAGACCCAAAAATTATTTTTGATGAGCTTATATTAGACTCTATCTACCTTGCTGATTTCATTTTTAAAATTCCTAAAGACAAAGGATGCGACAATAATTTTAAGATATTAGATATTGGTGCAGGCGCAGGTATTCCAGGCATACCCCTTAGGATTTTATATGATGCTGGATATTATCTTATGGTTGAACCAAGAAAAAAAAGAGGGGTTTTCATAAATTTAATGATAAATACACTTGGTCTAAAAGATACAAAAGTATTTTTTGGAAACATTGAAGAGCTCAAAGAAAAGGAGTTTGACTTGTGCTTATCACGGGCCTTTTGTAAATGGGACAAATTTTTTGATCTGTCTAAAAACTACTTAAAACAAACTGGGTATGTTTTAATTTTTTCTAACTCCAAGTGGAATAATCAAAAGTTAAGGGATTTTTATTTTGTAACCCAATATTCTTATATATTACCTTCAAAAAAAGAACGTTATTTTTGGCTGTTCTCAAAAAAGGCCCCTAGTTGAGTATTTTTAAATATAATCTTGGTTGCGGCCTCGTCTGCTACTTCTCCTAATTCCATAAGTTTTTCCAAAAAATCCAATATTTCATATCTCCTTTCTTCTGTAGAATATTCAAAGTCCTCAGCTAAATTTCCAGACCTGAGATATTCAATAAGTTCATCAATATATTTTTCGTTTAAAATCATACCCCTAGCCCCTTTTTTATATAACTTTGTCAAAATGTTCATAAATTCATAATATAAATACATGTTCCAGTAAAGCCATACAATTGGGCTAGATAAATTTTAGTAAAAAATCTAGACTTGACACTCGCATTTTAATAAAATATAAGCAAAAAAGGTTAGCCGGGGTGGCGGAATTGGAAGACGCACGGGACTCAAAATCCCGCGGGCCCTGCGCCCGTGAGGGTTCGACTCCCTCCCCCGGCATTTTATTTTGGAGAAAACAGTGAATCATGATCTGTCCTCACTTCTTAAGCCACTGCTCAGGATTTAACGTGTTTTTGCCTTTTCTGATCTCAAAATAAAGTCCATATGTCCTTACAAAGGGAGAAAAGCCAACTTCACCAATTGGTTCAGAACCTTCAACTACTTGACCCATTTTAACAAAGACCTTAGAGAGAAATGCATAAAGGGTGTAATAACCATCTCCATGATAAATGATAACCACATTTCCAAAACCCCTTAGTTTGTCCTGGAATACGATTTTTCCAGAAAAACATGCTTTTACTTTTGATCCTTTCGGGGCATAAATAACAATGCCCTTTTTTATTTTTTTTATCTTTTGAGCTTTTACAGGATAAGGAAGTAATCCTTTTGCATTTTTGAAGTTTCTGGTTTTTAATAGCCTTAAGTTATATTTTAGCTTCTCAACAGTCTCTATTATTTCTTCTATTTGTTTCTCTTTTTTGATAGACAAGGCCCGCACATTTTGAAGCTTTGAAAACAACACCATTTTTTCTTTTAATAGTTCATCTTTTTGCCCCTCAATTTTTTCAGTCTGTAATTTTATTTTTGCTTTAAGTGATTCTAATTTTTTTTGTTGATTTTCTAACCTTTTTTGCTTTTTCCTTATCTCTTTTAATTTATTGTTGTATGCTTGGTAAATATATTCTAGCCATATATATCTTAAATGGATATCTTTAAAATCTTGTGGAGTTGATAAATAAAATTTACGCAAGTATGTATCCCACATCATATTTAAAATTTTATATAAATATTCTGAGTTAAATTTAATATCTTTTTGAAGGGATATAATCTCTTTTTTTAGAGAACTCTCTCTTTTTTGCAAATTGATAAGATTTTCATTATTCTTTTTTAGAGATATTTTAATCCTCTCTATATTTTTTTCTATTTTTAATATTTCATTATAAATCCTTTTTTCTTTTTGTTTTAATTTGTTTAGTTCTTTTTGTCTTTTAGTAAGCTCTGATTTTTTTTGTATTAATTGTTCTTTGTAGGGATCATTAAATGCTTGAGATGTATGAGGTAAAATTAAGAAAATAAGAAATATAATAAATAGATAAATTTCTTTTGTCATATTTAATCAATGCCAGATAAAGGGCAGGTATTACAATCTGCTTTTTTCTTTTTACACCATTTTTTTCCTACTCTAACTATTAATGCATGAAATTCTTTATATATATGGATATCTTTTGGCAGGTTCTGCATGCAAAATTCTTGCAATTCCTCGTATGATATCTGGTCTTCTATCAAATTATGTCTATTAAATATCCTATGGGTATAAGCATCAACTACAAATATTTCTTTTTCAAACCCATATAAAAGCATTGAATCTGCTGTTTCTGGACCTATGCCTTTAACACTTAATAGTTT
>JAMOQN010000105.1 GCA_027063985.1 Desulfohalobiaceae bacterium | reverse complement strand
ATTTTTGCCTTTTGTCTTTCTGTCTCCATGTCTTTGCTCCAAAAAAAATAAAAAGGGAGTCTGTAATATCAGACTCCCTTTTATTATCAATAGTTAAATAAGTCAAATATTATGCAGCTGCATCCATCTCACGTCTTGCAGCCATATCAAAGAGTACCCTTTCTCTGGCCTTGTCAATGCCAAGGGCCTTTCTCTTTTTGTCAATGTGAGCAATCATGAGTTTTGCCATTTCATATGGATCCTCTGCAAAGCCCCAGCATCCAAGACCCATTTTTTCCAGACCGCTAAAGAGTAGTTCATGGAATTTAGTGCCTTCCACGGTTGGGAAGGTAACTCCAAATACAGTATATACACCTGAGGCAACAAAGTATTGACCAATGGATATGGCCTTTTCACTCATCCATTCTGGAGCAGCACCTGCAACAGGGACATCTGCAAGGGAATTACCTAGACCACCTGTTTTGACAACTTCTGAGGCTGCTATCAAAATCCTACTATTGTCAACACAAGATCCCAATCCAAGTACTGGTGGCATACCAACTGTCTCACACACCTCAGCAAGACCATCACCAGCCAAATGAGCTGCTTCAGGTACCAAAAGTCCTGCCTTGGCCAAGGCGATCTGGGAACAACCTGTCTGGAGGACCAAAACGTCCTTTTTAATAAGCTCTTTTACCAACTCCACATGCACATAATCGTGTTTTACCCTGGGATTAGTACATCCAACTACTCCAGCAAGTCCACGAATCCTACCATTTATGATATTTTCATTTAAAGGTTTATAGGATGCCCTAAATGTTCCACCAAGCGCATATTTTATATATTCATGGGAGAAACCGTGAATTCCAGGATTTACTATTTGTGGGATTTCCACTTTTACCTTTCTATTCTTAAACCTTGCAATTGCCCTGATTACGATTTCGTCAGTACATTTTTTTGGATTGTGCTCATCTAATTCAATGTGCTCAGCACCTTCAATCTTTGCCCTTGGATTTGTGGTAAACAAAAAGGTATTATAACATTTAGCAACAGTGCTAAGGCCCTGCATAATACACTGAACATCCACACCCATGGCATCAACAGCACCTGTTGCAAGTACATATTCTGTGGACAAGAAGTTACCAGCATGGGGGATTCCATGCCTGGACAATACCTCAGTACCAGAACAACACATTCCAGCAACATTTATACCTTTAGCACCAGCCTCTTTTGCAGCCTCGATTAAGGCTGGATCATTTACTGAGGCCAACATTGACTCAAAAAGATTTGGCTCATGACCATGAATTATCACATTTACATAATCCTCTTTTAAAACCCCCATATTGACATTGGCGAGCACAGCAGATGGAGTGCCATAAAGGATGTCAGAGATCTCTGTGGCAACCATGGAACCACCCCAACCATCAGACAAGGCGCATCTGCAAAATTGCAAAGTAATATTTTCATAGTGCTGATCCACACCAATATGGGTCCTGTGCATGGTCTCCATAATCTCTCTCATTGCACCTCTGGGAACAATACCCAATTTTCTCCATGTTTCTACAGTTGCTTCTGGTACCCTCTTTACAAATGGGATCTCACCTTCAACCTGCGTATAGGTTCTCTCTAATTCTTCATATAAATCCTTTGCTATCTCCTCAATAGAGCGCCCTTCTGTCTCTATATCAATAGCCTTTGCAACCTCAATTAATTTAATTGGGTCCTTAATCTGATAATCCTTGATCTTTCCAGTAACTACTTCCCTGAAAATATCCAACATAGACATTCCATGGTCTGTATGGGCAGCAGCTCCAGAAGCAACCATCCTGGCAAAATTCCTTGCCTGTATGGTGTCAATTGTTGCCCCACAAACACCTGTCTTTGAATAAGGATCCTTTGCATTTAGTCTGCATGGTCCCATGGAACAGTGCTTACAACAAGCAGAATCAGAACCTATTGGACATGGCTTCATATCTGCTGCACGCTCAAATACTGTTGAAACACCATCCTTATGAGTCCTCTCCAGCATCTGGGCAGTAGCATCACAAATTGTAAACTCTTTAGCTGAAAATTGTTTTTCCTTAACTTTTTTCCCTTTCTTTTCCATATAATCCTCCCTTATGGAACAATTAAAAAACTTTAAAAATAAACTATCTTATTGAAATCCTTTACAATCTACTAAAATTCAGTGTATTGTATGTCTTAAAATTTTATTTGTCAAGCCACTAACATTTTTATTTTGCTATAAAAGATGAACACAAGGCACATACCATTTGATTAATAATACTCAGGTTTCAAGTCTCTTAGCATTAATTCTTCAACAGCAACCTTTGGATCCTTATCTTCATATAGTATTTTATAGACCTGAACAGTTATTGGCATCTCCACTTGCTTCGTCCTTCCCAGCTCGTAAAGTGCCTCGCAGGTCTTCACCCCTTCTGCAACCATTTTCATGCTATTTAATATATCCTTTAGCTTTTCTCCTTTGCCAATTCTAAGTCCCACTTGTCTATTACGGCTAAGATCCCCTGTACAGGTCAAAACCAGATCCCCAAGCCCTGATAGACCCATAAAAGTCTCTTTTTTTGCTCCCATCATAACTCCCAGCCTGGACATCTCAGCAAGCCCTCTTGTTATAAGTGCAGCCCTGGGGTCATAACCAAAGCCCAATCCATCACAAATACCAGCGCCAATGGCAATTACATTTTTTATTGCACCTCCAAGCTCAACTCCTCTATAATCTTCATTCCTATACACCCTGAAAGTTTTTGTGGAAAAAATCTTTTGAAGTCTTTCGCAAGCTTGTTTGTGGGCACACCCAATGGATACTGCAGTGGGATAACCCAGAGATACTTCTTTTGCAAAGGAAGGACCTGAAAGCACTGCATATATGGGATCAAGGCCAGATAATTCCTCAAATATAACCTCAGATATGGTTTTAAGTGATCTGACTTCAATTCCCTTACTTGCACAAACAATTATTTTATTTTTTGTTACATAAGGTCTAATTCCCCTCACCACTTCCCTTATAAACTGGGCAGGTACTACTATTAAGATAAAATCAGTATCAATGACTGCTTCTTTTAAGGAATTTGTATAACAAAGGTTGGAATTTAACTTTATATCTGGTAAAAACCAGGTATTAATTCCTTTTCTTTTAATTTCCTCTAAAAGCTCTTCTTCCCTAACCCATAAAATCACATCATATCCCTTTGATGCAAGCAAATTAGCTAGGGTAGTTCCCCACGAACCAGCTCCTAATACTCCTATTTTCAAAACAGCTTCTCCTTGCCATAATTTTTTGGAGTTATCTAATCCTTTTCCTTCAAGTTTGTCAACTTTGGTTAAAACTACGGTGGATTTTCAACTCTCCTTGACAAAGTATTCACCAATCATCTAACATTTTATGCATTGTATGATAGTGGTTGTAGGGAAATAGTTCCACTACATTGTGATGATGGATTTACGTAAAATTTTTGAAAATTTCTTTCAGGTCAGGATATGAAAAAAACAATTGAATTTAACAAAACAGAGCTAGAAATCCTGAAGATAGTTCAGGACAATATTCCAGACAGTCCCATGCCATTTTTGGAAATTGCAAACCAAATTGGTATAACTGAATCCGAAGTTTTGAGTTTTTTAAAAGACCTTAAGTCAAAGGGTGTAATAAGGAGATTTGGTGCAACTTTAAAGCACCAGATCGCTGGGTATGAATGTAATGTTATGGTGGCTTGGAAAATTGAACCTGAAGAAAAAATAGATAAGATTAAAGATATATTTATTAATAGACCTGAAATCACCCATTGTTATATACGCAAAACATCTCCCAGTTGGCCGTATAACCTTTATACAATGATTCATGGGAGATGTGAAAAGGAGTGTACTTCCATTGTAAAAGAGCTACAAAAGTTAACAGGCATAAAGGATTATCAACTTCTTTTTAGTGATGAGGAGCTCAAAAAAACTTCTATGAAGTATTTTTAATCTAGAACAAATCCAGGAGAGACTTATGAGTAGATCAATTGATTTGTATAATAGGGCATTAAATGTTATTCCAGGCGGGGTAAATAGCCCTGTAAGGGCATGCAAAAGTGTAGGTACAAGGCCGATTTTTATAAAAAAAGGAAAGGGTAGCAAGATCTATTCTGTTGATGGTGAAGAATTTATTGACCTTGTTCTTTCCTGGGGGCCTTTAATTCTGGGTCATGCACATCCAGAGGTGGTAGAATCAGCCAAGAATGCCATAGAATCAGGTTCCAGTTTTGGTGCTCCATGCGAAGCTGAAGTAATTTTAGCTGAAATGATCTGTGAGGCTATACCCAGCATAGAAAAGGTGAGAATGGTAAATTCTGGCACAGAGGCCACCATGAGCGCCATTCGCCTGGCAAGGGGGTTTACTAAGAGAAAAAAAATAGTGAAATTTAATGGGTGTTATCATGGACATGTAGATCATCTACTAGCAAAGGCAGGCTCAGGCGTAGCTACTTTATCTATTCCAGGGACACCTGGAGTGCCTGAAGATATCGTGAAAAACACATTAATTGCTGAATACAACGATCTTGATGGGGTAAAGAATCTTTTTAAACAGCAGGGAGAAGATATTGCGTGTGTTATTGTGGAACCTATTGCCGGGAATATGGGACTTATCCCACCTGAAGATGGTTTTTTAAACGGCCTCAGAAAACTAACACAAGAATATGGGAGTTTACTCATATTTGATGAGGTTATAACAGGATTTAGATTTACCTATGGTGGGGTGCAAGATATCTTTAAAATCAAGCCAGATCTGACCTGTCTCGGTAAAATAATTGGTGGAGGTTTTCCTGTTGGCGCATTTGGAGGAGCAAGGGAGATTATGGAACACTTAGCACCAGAAGGAGATGTATATCAGGCTGGAACTCTTTCTGGAAATCCAGTTGCAATGGCCGCTGGCATAGCCACTCTAGGGGTCCTCAAAAATAGCGATTATTCTGAACTTGAATCTTACACAAGAAATTTAGTAGATGCCATTAAATCAAGTTTTACCAAAAGGTCCATACCAACAACTATAAATCATATTGGATCGGCTTTTACTATATTTTTTACTGAAAAAGAAAGGGTGACCAATTTTAAAGAAGCAGCAACAACTGATGTAAATACATTCTCAAAATTTTTTATCCATATGAGAAATTCAAATGTCTTCATACCCCCATCCAATTTTGAATGTATGTTTACCTCCTTGGCCCACGACATAGTTGATCTGGAAAAAATTGCTGAGGCTGTGCAAAAGTTTGACATCAAATGACCAGAGGGAGTTTAAGGTGGTTCTTGACAAAAAGAAATCTATTAAATTAGAAGATTAAAAAAATTTTTAACAGATTACAGAAGGAGGTAAAGTAACATGAAGAAGGTATTTTTATTGGCAGTAGCTGGAGCATTGGTTTTTTCTCTAACAGGTATTGATTTAATAGAGGCTATGAAGATGCCAAAGACAGTTTTGATGAACGCATCTGTAGGGAAAACCAAAAATCCAGTTTATGCCCCTGTTAACTTTCCACATCAAAAGCATTTGAAGTTGGGATGTCCTGTATGCCACCACAAATGGACAGACAAAAAAAATCCCCCAAAAAAATGTGTTGACTCTGGATGTCACGATATATTAGGTGCCAAAGGAGCACAGATGAGGGCTAAAAATTCTGCTTATAATGCCTTTCACAATCCAACAAGCAATCATAGCTGCATGGGGTGTCATAAAAATAAAAAGAAACAAAATCTGGCAACAGGGCCAATTGCGTGTAAAAAATGCCACGTAAAATAAACTAAAAAGGGGGATATTTCCCCCTTTTGTGGAGAATTTCATGGCAAAAAAACAAGAAGATATCTTAGAACTAACAGATATTGTGGAAGAAGATGATACAAAGGGTCCAAAACAAGAAGATGACCTGGATAAAGAATTGGAAGAACTTTTAGATGGCACAGAAAAAGATTCAGCACAAGAGGGAGAAGGTGAGGAAAAATCTTTAGATGATGAGCTGGATGCCTTATTAGAAGGAAATGATTCTCCATCATCTAATGACTCTGATGCTGAAAAAAGTGAAGATGATGAACTAGACATTGATTCTATCTTTGAAAAGCTGGATGAGGATTTAAGCGTTGATGGAGAGGACAATACAATAAAAGATGTATCTGGTGATACAGAAAAGGAGCCCAAGGAAGAAAATTTAGATACTCAGAAAGACTCTGAAACAGTGTCTCAGGATGATATAGATTCGCTTTTTGATGAGCAGGAAGATGATACTTCTTCCCCAAAAACTGAAGTTCAAGAAGATCAAGAGGAAGGGGAAGAAACAACAGAAATAGAAGAGGAAATTGAAGAAGACAAAAATGAAAAACATGAAGTTGAGCAAGGAGAGCAGCCAGAAGTCATTTCAGAAGAAAAAGAGATAAAAGAGTCAGAAGAAAAAGAGAGAAAAGAGTTAGATGAAATTGTTATAAACCTCGAAAACAAACTCCACCATATTGAAACTAAATTTTCGCAATTAGAAGACACTATTGTGTCCAAATTAGAAGAAATTACTGGAGCCAAGACAGACAGTGAACAAGGATTGGATGTTGACAGTATATTTAAAAAATTTGATGAGCTAAAAGAGGATATAAAGGCATCAATAGAGACAGTTGATAAAAAGATTCAAGAAATATCTACAAGAATTGACACAATAGAAACCTCTCAACAAAAAAATATTAAAGATTTTTTTGAAGATTTGACAAAAGAATTAATTGAAGAGGTACATAGGTTGGTGCCAGCTGAAGCTGCCAGGGTTGTCAGGGAAGAAATAAAGGCGTTAGAGGAAGAGCTTGAAGAAGAGGATTAAAAAAGGAAGGGGTGCCAAGGAGGTTTCTCTTCCTTTTTTTGCCGTCCGGAAAAAGACCAGGTGCTGAGGCCAGGCCATTTCCCCAATCCGGACGGATTTTTATTTATATCCAGAAGTCTTTCAAAATTTTTCACAATTCATCTTAAGGTTTTATAAAATGAAAGAAAAAGAAATAAAAAAAATGGCAGTACAGGTAACAAAAGAGATTATAGTGAAGTTCATTGAAATTGGAAGGATATCTCCAACAAATTTTGACCAGTTTTTTGCCCCTATCTATAAAGAGGTTTTAAAAACCATTGCAACCCCTATAACCACTCAAGAACAGAATGAAGACAAATAGCACCTCTGAAAATTCCAGGGACTATTTAATAGCTGGAATGTTTTCAAAAATAGCCCCCTTTTATGATTTTCTAAATCATTTTTTGAGTATGGGAATTGATATTTATTGGAGAAAAAGACTTATCAAACTCATTGAACCTTCTCAAAAAAGTCCCATTTTTTTAGACCTTGCAACAGGCACAATGGATGTGGCAAGGGAAATAGAAAAAAAGTTTAGGGACAATGGCGGATTTATATGTGGAATCGATCTCTCTTTTAAAATGCTTAGCCTGGGCAAGAAAAAAATCAATAAATCCACAATCTCTCCTGTATGTGCCAATGCAAAAAAACTTCCCATCAAAAATTTTAGCGTGGACTTTGTAACAATAGCCTTTGGTATTAGAAATATTAATCCCAGGTCCAATACATACAAAGAAGTATTACGGGTGCTTAAACCTGGGGGAAAATTTTTGATCTTAGAATTTGGATCAACTCAAAAAAAAATTTTATTTGGGCTATATAATCTCTATTTAAACCATCTCTTACCTCGAATTGGGAATTTAATTTCCAAAGACCCTGGAGCCTACACCTATCTTAGTGAAACAATAAAAAAATTTCCCATGGCTGAAAAGTTACAAATGGAACTTGTTGAGGCAGGGTTTAGAGATGTATCATATATTCCCCTAACCTTTGGAATAGTGAATCTTTACACAGCCACAGCTCCCAAATAATCAAAAAGATATTTGGATATTAAAACAGGATGAAATGGATGTTGCTGGCTAAAAATTCTTCACCTGATGGTAAAATATACTATAATCAGCCCACTTAACATGGCAAATAGACCAAAATTTCGAAGGGCAGAGGGTGGTATTTCAGATATGTTTTCCAAAAAATTTTTAATACTGGATGGGAACAGAAAATAAATCATGCCTTCTAAAATAAATGCCAGACCAAGTGCACATAAGAATAGCTGCAGTGGGGTTACATACATGGACTTGTATGTAGAGCTATAAAATAGTGCTTGTCAATAGTTTCTCTATAATTCTATCTTTCCAAGGCGTCCAACTTTTTTAGGAGCAGGATAGTAAATTTTCTTTAGCCTTATTAAATTGACATTTTAAGATCTCCTTATATAGTAAAAACCCAATTCAAACAATAAAGGGGTGAGTTGTTATGAAGATCGCAATAGCTGGAAAAGGCGGTGTGGGTAAGACCACAATAGCCGCATGGCTTGGAGATTATTTAAATAGGCAAAAAAAACAGGTCTGGTTAATAGATGCTGATACAGCTATTTCTTTAGGTCCTGCCTTAGGGCTTTCTTTAGATGAAGTGCCAATACCACTTGTTAACAATAAAAAGTTAATTCAAGAGAGGGTGGGCACTGGTGTATTTATTAATCTAAATCCAGATGTTGAGGACCTGCCTCAGAAACTCGCCAAAGACGTCAGAGGAATGAAGCTCTTGGTCATGGGCACCATTTCAGGCGCTGGTGCAGGGTGTGGTTGTGCTGCTAATGCCCTTTTAAAGGCCCTTTTGGCATATATGATCCTAAGAAGTTCCCAATGGATGATTGTGGATTTAGAGGCTGGAGTAGAACATCTAGGTAGAGGCACAATTACCAGTGTTGATGGTCTTGTTGTGGTTAGTGAACCAAGTATTAGGGGACTTCAGACTGCATCTAATATATCCAGGCTGGCAAAAGATTTGGGTCTTAAAAAACAGGTGCTGGTTTTAAATAGAGCAGATGATGACTTTAAGTTGCCAGAGGATATACCCCTTCCAAAACTGGCAGCAAAGGTTCCTTATCTTGAGTCTTTAGCAGAGCGCCAAAAATCATCTTCATGTGTTTTGGACCTGCCTGAGGTGGAGGCAATAGATAAAATTTGTGAAAAAATAATTCAGGAGATCAAAAAATAAGGAGAATTAAACCATGGCCTATACAATAGCCTTTTCAGGAAAAGGTGGAGTTGGCAAGACAACCCTTTGCGGCCTTCTCATTAGATATATGTTAGAGACTGGCAAGCATCCAATCTTAGTGGTAGATGCTGATTCCAATTATAATCTAAACGAGGTGCTTGGTGTGGAAGTGGAAACCACCCTTGGAGATATCAGGGAACAGATGAAAAGAGGCGATGTGCCAATTGGAATGACAAAGGATAGATTCATGGACACAAAGCTGGAAGAGTCCATTATCGAGACAGACAAATTTGATTTAGTAGTTATGGGCAGACCTGAAGGGCAGGGGTGTTATTGTGCTGCAAACACATTGCTTACTAATTTTCTGACCAGGCTAGTGGGAAATTACGATTACATAGTAATAGACAATGAGGCCGGGATGGAGCATATAAGCAGGCTCACCACAAAGGACGTTGACGCCCTGGTCGTGGTATCAGACACATCAAAGAGAGGGCTTCAGGCAGCAAAGAGGATCAATGAACTTGCAAGCTCCCTACATGTGGTAATTGGAAGGGGATATCTTGTATTGAATAACGTGGAAGGAGAACTCTCAGATGCTGTAAAAAAATATATTGATAATATTGGGTTGGAATTTTTGGGGTGTGTTATGAAAGATCCTTTAATTCAGGAATACGATATGGAGGGAAAACCCACTTTTGAAATTCCTGAAGACTCAGTAGCCCTAAAGAGTGCATATGAAGTCTTTAAAAAGATCGTTTAAATAAAAAAACATGTTATTCACATTATGAGTTATCCTGATAAATTGTTTATCTATTATATTAGGGGAAAGGTTACAAAAGAGTTTGATCTGCCAGATTATATTGGTTGTTGGCTAGAATCTGGAGATAGTTTTTTGTTTTTTTCAAATCCCCATGATGAATTAATTGATGAGCTTGTGGAAAAAGATAAAAAACTGGAATTAAAAGACAGGTTTGAAGTAGATTATTTTGATTGGATTGGGGGCAAGATAAACTCCTTTGAGGTAGGAGGAATCAAGATAATCCCGATCTGGGAGGATGTTAATACAATAAATCAAAAAGACATTGTCCTGGACCCAGGGGTGGTATTTGGATCTGGCCAGCATGCCACAACACATAACTGCCTTATTGCCATTGATTATGTTTTTTCTAAAGACAAAAACATCAAACAGGTCTTAGACCTAGGTTGTGGAACAGGCATTCTATCTCTTTTTTGTGCCAGGTTAGGGGCAGAGAAGATCTTGTCTGTTGATTTAAATCCACTTGCAGTAAAGGCTGTAAAAAAAAATGCAATCCTGAATAAATTGGAAAATAAGATCCTGCCTATCTGGGGAAGCGCATTGGATTTTTCTCCTATAAAGTCTCATCTTTTAGTTGCCAACATGCACTTTGATGTGATATGTCAGGTAACAAATTTGTATAACTTAAATAATTTTAGATGGTTAATTATATCTGGAATCTTTCCCCATCAATTAAGGGAAATAGAAAATATTCTTTTTCGAAAAGGAGTAAAGATACATAGGGTGATTGGGCAGTCTAGTGGATGGCCTACTATAATTGGGGGACATAGGTGATGAAAAAATTAAACAGCTGGTGTATCGAACTTCCTGTTCCAAAGCCGTCTTTAGATGATAATAGTGGAGACCTTGATAGGCTTAATAGGGCATTAAAAAAAGAGACATCAATAGCCAGGGTCAATTCTCCTTTAATTTTATTAAAGGACCTTCCATCTAAATTAAGATCCAGTGGATTTCAAATTAAATGCGCCCTTTTTAGGGATAGATTGGGTTATTACTTAACAGGGATAAAGGGAAAAGATGAAAAAGGTTTTTTGGGAGTAGCAGTTGATCTTGGTACCACCAGATATGTTGTTTCTATAATGGACTTAGAATCCAGACAGGAACTATGTAAGGGAAATTACTTAAATCCTCAAGCAAAGATTGGTCCAGATATCTTGACCAGGATACATTATGCTGAAGATCCCAAGGGAAGGGAAGAGATAAGAGAATTGATCGTCCAGGATTTAGATGAAAAAATAAAGATCTTATGTGAAAAAGCTGGAGCAGATGTTGAGGATATAGTGAATGTGGCAATTGCAGGAAATACAGCAATGACCCACCTTTTTTTGGGGATTGAACCAAACTGGATTATAAGGGAACCCTATATCCCTCCTTTGAATAGACTCGATCTTTTCTCAGCAGAGGAGGTTGGATTAGGCCTTGGCAGAGGAACAAAGGTGTTTTTGTTTCCAAATATTGGAAGTTATTTTGGAGGAGACCTTTTAGCTGGTCTTATTGAATGTCAGATGCATAAAAATGAGGAGATAGCTCTTTTTGTAGATGTTGGCACCAATGCTGAGGTGGTTTTAGGAAATTCCCAGTGGCTTGTTGCGTGTGCTGGTGCTGCAGGACCAGCCTTAGAAGGTGGTGTTAGCAAGATAGGAAAACAGGCAGCACCTGGGGTGATTGATAAGGTAAAATATGACCCTGTTAAGAAAAAATTTGAATATACCACTATAGAGAATAGGCCTCCTATTGGGATTTGTGGCTCTGGAATGATAGATCTGGCTGCTGAGCTCTTTGTAAATGGTCTTTTAGATATCAGGGGAAAATTTGTAAGGGATAGAGAGAAAAGCCTGTTTGTTGAAAAAGATGAGATACTCTATCTCAAGTTAGTAGATAAAAGTGAATCTGGCACAGGAGAAGATCTGCTCATATCCCAGCCTGAGATAGATAGTTTAATAAGGTCAAAGGCTGCTATGTACACAATTTTAGAGACCCTGGCAGAGACCGTGGGGATTCCCCTATCTCAAATATCTAAATTCTATGTAGGCGGCACCTTTGGGAATTTTATTAATCCAAAATCAGCTATTACCATTGGTATGCTTCCTGATCTGCCATTAGAGAGATTTGTACCCCTTGGAAATACCTCTCTTAAGGGTGCAAAAAGATTATTAATGGAGCCTGATTGTTTTGATGAACTTTTTATGTTAGAAGAAAAAATCACTTATATTGAGCTCAATGTAAATCAGGAATTTATGAATAAATTTAGTGGGGCAAAATTTTTGCCTCATACAGATTTAACAAAATTTCCATCAGTGAAGGTAAGAGATAAAATATAAAAAATTTCTTTTTAAAAAAGGGTATTTCCCTTGTTACAACGAAAAAGGGGGTATATATGCCTAAGGTAAAATTTCTTCCTCACGGGAGGGAAGTAGAGGTAGATGTAGGCACACCTGTTATCAGGGCAGCACTACTTGCAGGGGTGCACATAAATGCATCTTGTGGTGGTAATGGGGTTTGTGGAAAATGCAGGGTCAAAATTGAAAAAGGGAGTGTTAAGGGTGGAATTAGTGAAAAGCTGAGTAAGGAAGATATAGAAGAAGGATATAGACTTGCCTGTCTGTCAGAAGTTATAGAAGATTTAGAGGTCCGTGTTCCAATTGAGTCAGAGATAGATGAGAGTGTCTTAAATATCCAGGCAGCCCCTAGAAAAAGGGCAGCAATAAAGCAGCTTGACTTGATTGATTTTAAAGAAAAGGGCATGTTTTTGCCTCCTGTTGAAAAGCGCTATTTAGAACTACCTCCTCCAAGCCATGAAGACAATTCTGCAGATGTAACAAGGCTTGTGAATTTTTTGAAACTTAAGCACAACGAACATAGACTTGAAGTTGATTTTTCAGTTATCAAAAAGATAGCAAAGGTACTTAGAGAGTCAGATTTTAAAGTAACTGCCACCCTTGCAAGGTCTGTTAGGGAGGATGGAAAGACCAGAATTTTGAATGTCCAGCCAGGGGACACCACTAATAGAAATTTCGCAATTGCAGTGGATATTGGAACTACCACTATTTATGGACAGGTGTTGGATTTAAATAGTGGTGATGTGCTTGCTGAATATGGGGATTTTAATGCTCAGATGAGTTATGGAGAAGATGTTATAAACAGGATTGTGTATGCAGAAAAAGGAAATGGTTTAGAAGAGTTAAATCAGGCAGTTTTAAGAACAATAAATAAGGTAATCGGGAAGATAATGAAAAAATCAGGGGTATCTCATGATGAGATATCAACTATAACCCTGGCTGGAAATACCACCATGACCCACCTTTTTTTAAAGCTAGATCCCAGGTATATTAGGCGGGCACCATATGTTCCAACCTGTACCCTGTATCCACCTCTAAATGCCAGAGAACTTGGTTTAGAGGTTGGAGAACACGTAATTGCCCTTTTATTTCCTTCAGTATCCAGCTATGTAGGTGGGGATATAGTTGCTGGGATTATGGGATCCATGGTTTATAAAGAACCTGAACTTACTCTGTATGTTGATATTGGAACAAATGCTGAGATTGTAATTGGTAATAAGGATTGGATGGCATGTGCTGCCTGTTCTGCAGGACCTGCCTTTGAAGGTGGAGGAATGAAATTTGGTGTTAGGGCAGAAAAAGGAGCCATTGAAGATTTTTCTATTGATCCAGTTACGTTAGAACCAATGGTCTTTACAATTGGCAATAAAAAGCCCATTGGGATATGTGGTTCTGGCCTTATTACTACAGTTGCCACTTTGTTTGAAGTGGGAGTTATTGACAATAGGGGAAAATTCAATAGAGACTTGGATACACCAAGGATCAGGCAAAATGAGGGTATCTGGGAATATGTGCTTTGTTGGGCTGATGAGAGTGGTATTGATAGGGATATTACCCTTCAGGAACCAGATATTGATAATTTAATACGTGCAAAAGGGGCAATTTATAGTGGTTGCATGACCTTGCTCAAAGAAGTTGGCCTGTCAATCTCTGATTTAGACAGGATAATAATAGCTGGTGGCTTTGGAAGCTATATTGATTTAGAAAAGGCCATTACCATAGGTCTGTTGCCTGAGATGGATACAAGTAAGATTACCTATCTTGGAAATGGTTCTTTGCTTGGGGCAAAGATGAGTTCTTTAAACAATCAAATCAGGAGGG
>JAMOQN010000104.1 GCA_027063985.1 Desulfohalobiaceae bacterium | reverse complement strand
TGCCGCAATATCGTCAATCATTATTCCAAATCCTCCAGAAAATCTCTCTTCTATTTGTCTTATTGGAGGTGGTTTAAAAACATCCAATATCCTGAATAAAATGAATCCTAAAAATACAGATAGAAAAGATGGTTTACCAATGAATGTAAGGGTGATAAATTGACCTGCCACTTCATCGATTACAATTGAGCGTGGATCTTTTTCATTGAGTTTTTTTTCTGCATAATCTGCAGCATAAACTCCTAGGATTGAAATAATAATTATAAGTATTATCTTAACCCCTAGACTAAATTTCAAAATAGGGTATAAAATTATACAGGTAACTAGGGATGCCCATGTTCCCGGCGCAAATTCAATTCTTCCTATTCCAAATAATTGGGCAATGGTCATAAGTTTGTCTTTAAACATAATTTAAACTCCTATGGCTGAAATTCTCAACAAATGTCTTACCAATTCATTTACTGGAAGGCCTATTACATTTGAATAAGACCCCCTAATTTCTTTGACAAAAAAAGCACCAATTCCCTGAATGGCATAACTCCCTGCCTTGTCCAAAGGCTCTTTTGTATCCACATATTTTTTTATAATATCTGGAGAAAACTTATCCATGAAAACCTCTGATTTTACAACAAATTTTTCTGAGTGCACATTATCTGATGTATTGTCTATAATAAAACACCCAGTGTAAACCTCATGCCACTTACCTGAGAGTCTTTTCAAGGTGGATATAGCATCCTCTTTATCTTTAGGTTTTCCTAGGATTGCACCATTTAGTACCACTGCTGTGTCTGCTGCAATAATAACGCCTTTTACCTTTGTTTTTAAAATACTTTCTGCCTTGGCCTTGGCATTTTCCATTACTAAAATCTCAGGCCTATCTCCTTTTGATTTTTCTTTTTCATTACTCACCATTACCTGGAAATATATACCAAGTTGTGCTAGAAGCATCTGTCTTCTTGGTGAGCCAGATGCAAGTACTATATTTTTTAAACTTTTAAAAGGCCCTTTTATTACATTCATGCATCTGTATTAAATGTTCATTATTTAATTATCAAGAAAAATATTAATAAACTTTACATTGGTCACTATTTTTTATAAACATTTGCATGGTGAGCATATGATTTTTGTTGATTTAAAGGCCTAATAATTAGCTTTGGAGAAAATTAATGGCCAGAAAAAATATTCAAATAGTTTCAGTGCTTCTTATAGGGATTGTTGCGGGATTTTTAGGTGGATATTTATTTAAACAGAGTTCCAAGTTAAAACAAGTAAATAGATCCCTTGTAACAGCACAACAAAACAGCTCTAATAATACAAAAAAAGGGTTTTCAGTAGAGGAAAAAGGAAAAATTTTTAAAAAAGACTTACTTAAAGAACTTGCAAAAAAAGGTGATCAAAATGTGGGTAAGGGGGAAGGGGAGACAGTAAAAAAAGAGGTTTCAAAACAGGAAAGTTCTTTTAAGAGATGGATCAATGAATATGTAATAACTCCTTATTTTATAGATGACTTAGTTGAATTTATACTAAACAGTTACCAGCCACCAAGTACACGGGACAATCCAACCAATCAACCAAGACTAAACATTTCCTTGAGGGCGCTTAACGCAAGATACGGTCTAGAATTAATTGGGCTTAAGGTAGAGGCCCCATCCCTTGAAAAGGCCAGAAAGAAAATACTGCAAAAAATAATGGATCCTGACCTCCTTAAAGCTCAATATGAACATTTTATTGATATATTTATTAATGAGTTAATAGATAATGCAAAGGAGACAACCAAGGTTTTTAGAGAACACGGAAAAACTGTTGAGCGTGAGCTAAATAAGGATCAGATTAAAACACTTCTAATATTGTTATCTAACTATGTGCAGGATTTGTCCAATGTTCTCACTACTATCTCAACAGAGAGAAGTTTGCTCACAAATTTAGAAAACTACCTTAAGGAAGAAGCAAGGAGCACCCATTATAACTTCGTGTTAAATCAGATTATAAATAATTACAACTTGGCAAAACAAAAATTAACGGTAAAACAAGGTGATAGTGCAAGCAGAGAAAAAAAGGTTTTGGCGGAGTTGGAAAAAAAGAAAAACAAGGCGCTAAAAAATTATGAAATGTCTATTAAGAGGCGTGAGAGACTGAGAACAGAAATTATAAGCTTTATAGAAAAAAAGAACCCAAAACTTAGTTTTAATTCATCTGAAATATTGTACATATGTGAATGGGTGCACCGTAGGATAAAAGAAGGTCAATCTCTGGAAAAAATAAAGCAAATTGCCCTCATTTTAGAACTGGCAGCTGATAAGATGAGACAAAAGGCAGAGGAATTATCATTGTAGAAGATAGCTATACTCTTCAGTGATATTTCTTGTCAAAGCCAGGATATTTTCTGCTTCCAGGTCAATGTTGTTTGGACCTATGAGAAAAATTTCTTGCCCCAAAAAACTACTCAGTACATCTTCTCCATAGTAAAATGTCCATGCAATTGAAATGACTGACCTAACTAAAGGAGAATTATTAAATTCCTGCTTAGATTTAATGATAATTTTAAAACACTTTCCTTTATCTTTATTTAATTTAAATAAATTAGAAGCAATGACCTTCTCTTCTAACTTTAGTCCCAATATCCTACCCAATTTGTCTGCATTTTTATAATCAACACAAATTGGAAGTTTTTCATCATTTTTAACAACCTGTTGA
>JAMOQN010000103.1 GCA_027063985.1 Desulfohalobiaceae bacterium | reverse complement strand
TCTGAAGGCTGAGTATTATGAAAATTTAAGATATAAAAATCACAACCTTGATCCTGTTTTAGATCCTACAGCCCAGCGTGTTCCTGAGATTGGCTTTAATGTTTACAAAATGCCAGTTTTTGGAGGTTTGTTGGATTTTGAGTCAGAGAGTTCCATGTCTTATTTTTATAGAAGGTATGGGGTCCAGGGTATGAGGGTGGATATTTATCCTTCAATGAGTAAGACCATATCAACTAATATAGCCACAATTATCCCAAAGATCTCAGTTAGGGATACAGCATATTTTTTAAAGGACAGGGACCCAAAACTCACAGACCCTGTTGAGAACAGGTATTTGTTTGAATTTGATTTAGATACATCTACTCAACTCTATAAGATTTTTAATATTTCTTTTGATAAAAAGGATTATTTTATAAGACACATCATTACTCCTGAAGTTGAATATTTCTATAGGCCAATGAGGAGAAGAGACGATATACCCTCTTTTGATTCAATTGATTCTATTACAAGGGAGCACAAAATAACATACAGCATAGATAACCACTTTACATTAAAGTATTTTAACGAAGACAATGCATCAATATACAGGGATGTACTTAGGTTAAAGTTGTCTCAGACCTATGATATAAAGGAAGCAGGAAGGGAGCAGGATTTAAAAAAATATCCAAAAAGGCCATTTACTGATATTAGAACAGAATATAACTTTACTCCTTTAGATAAATTTGATGTAAGTGGAAATATTTGGTTTTCTCCGTATATATTAGGCATCACTGAAGCTGAAAACAAATTGAATATAAAATTTTTCAGACAAATAGATGGATACATATCCCATGATTACAAGAGGGAACTTAGAGACGATATACATAGACAAGGTCAGGAAAAGTTATCAGTTTTAGAATTTGGAACAAATATTTATCCAAATAACAGGTGGCAGATCAGCTATTCAGATAGTAGAGATTTAAATTTGGCCAAGACAATTGAGAGAAAACTCACCATAAATTATAGACATCAGTGCTGGAGTATTGCAACAGAGCTTTCCCACACAAGGGACGAAGATAAGATAATGGTGACAATTACCCTTGGATCCCTTGGACAGGTGTCACAGGGATTTAATCTAGAATAGCGCATAAAATGGTGAGCCATTATAAAGAAAATTTGAAAAAGATTGACTTTTGTATTTAGATATTTCAAACTAGTCTAAGACCAGTAGGGAGGAGAAATTTTATGAAACAAATAGGGGCCTTTGAAGCAAAAACACATTTATCTGAATTACTTAATAGGGTTTTTAAGGGAGAAAAATTTATTATAACTAAACACGGTGTACCAGTTGCTATATTGTCTCCTTACAATGAAAAAAATAAATATGCATCTGATGAAACCATTGAAAGGTTAAAAAGGTTTAGGAAAGACAAAGAACTGGCAGGCTTAAACCTTAAAACACTGGTTGAAACAGGGAGAGATTGATGGAATATGGGCTTGTAATAGACAATTCCGTTGTAATGTCCTGGTGTTTTGCAGATGAAGCAAATCAATATGCAGATGATGTTCTGGATTCGTTAAAGTATGTACGAGCTATTGTTCCATGCATTTGGCCACTTGAGGTGGGAAATGTAATGGTAATGGCTGAAAGAAGAGGAAGATTAAAATATAGTGATTGTGTTCAATTCTGGGAATTACTTGCTGAATTACCTATTGATATAGAGCATCATTTATCTGAAAAAATAATAAGGAATATTTACACATTTGCTAGAGAAGCTCAATTATCCACGTATGATGCTTCTTACTTGGAATTGGCTTTAAGAAAGAATTTGTCCCTAGCTACCCTGGATAAGGCCTTGTTAAGAGCATGTGAACAGTTTAATGTGCCCATTTTTAATAGACAAGGGGAAATTTGACCTTGTGAATTAGAGGTCGCATATGGGGAATATAAAGATACTTCCACCAAATATCCAGAATATGATCGCAGCAGGTGAGGTTATAGAGAGGCCTGCAAATGTCTTAAAGGAACTTCTTGAGAATAGCTTGGATGCTGGAGCTGATGAGATATTTGCAGAGATCGAGGGAGGAGGGCAGGTGCTTGTAATGGTACAGGATAATGGTTCTGGGATGGACAAAGAGGATCTTTTATTAGCAGTAAAAAGGCATGCAACAAGTAAGATTAGGGAGCGGAATGATCTTTTTGCAATAAAGTCCTTTGGTTTTAGGGGAGAAGCCCTTCCATCCATAGGATCTGTCTCCCATATGAAGATCTGTACAAAAAAACAGGGCGCAGATTTTGGTTATTCTCTTGAAATAAGATATGGGAAACAAGAAGATCTAGCTATATGTGCCTTAAATCGGGGAACAAAAGTGGAGGTCAGGGATCTTTTTTTGCAGGTTCCAGCGAGACTAAAATTTTTAAAATCCACACCTGTTGAATCAAAAAGATGTGAAGAAGTATTTTACAAGATAGCCTTATGTCACATTGATAAAGAATTTTATTTAAAAAGGGATGGAAAAGATAGGTTTAGGTTCTCAAAAAATGAGGACGTGCTTTCCAGGATAAAGTCCATTTGGCCACAGGAACTTGTAGATAACTTTCGCAGTGTTGATTATAAAATTGGAGATGTGGCTGTCTTAGGGTATGTTTGTGATCCAAAATATTCCCAGAATAGGGGTGATAGGATAATATTTTTTGTAAATAACAGGCCAGTTAAGGACAGGATCCTTTTA
>JAMOQN010000102.1 GCA_027063985.1 Desulfohalobiaceae bacterium | reverse complement strand
ATTTTTTTTGCAATTTCCTTTGCCTCTCTAAAATCTCCTTGTCCAAGAAAATGTCCTACCAAGATTGACGCAGTCATATTAAAAGCAAATGCAGGTAAAAATAAAAGCGATTCAATCCTCACCCCTGCAGTAAAAGCTGCAAGTGCAATGAGATTTTTATTTGGTAATGTTGCAGTTATGGAGAACAAGATAACGTATGCAAAATGCCATAATAATTGATTTAGTCCAATTGGCCAGCTCACCTTCCATAAATATGGAAAAAATTTTTTAATCCATTTAAAAGGCGGAATAAATTTTTTTGAAATCCATCTATCCATTAAAAGGATTGTATAATTTAGCAAAAACCCCCCTGAGACCGATATAAACGTCGCCCATGGAAGTCCCCTAAAACCCATTTTTGGAAAGTTAAAATAACCAAAACAAAGAGAAAAATTTAGTATTCCATTTAAAATGGTTACAATCATTATGCTAATTAAGGGTACGTAAACATTTTTCCTTGCCCTGAATATGGCATTAGAAACAATAAACAAATAATATACTGGAATAAGCAAGGCATATACCTTTAAAAAATATTTACATATATAAAATATTTCTTTTGGTGTACCAAGCAGTAAGGTAAGTTTATCTCTGAATAAAAATCCAAAAAAGCACAAAATAACACCAGAAAATATTGCAATAATTATACAGAGACTTGCATATCTCTTTGCCCTAATCTCTCTATTGGCACCAATAGATTGGCTAATAGTTGAAACAGCTCCATTTGCAAAGGAAATAGCTACAATTAAAAGAAAAAATAAAATCTGGGTAACTATTCCAAGTGCTGCTTGAACAGATTTATCTATTAAGCCTGCCACATATACATCTAAAAAACCAATCCAGAAATGAAAAAACATCATGAGAAGTTGTGGCCAGGCCAAAGACAATATTGTCTTATAGGGTGATTTTGTATCGATATCCATCTTAAAGTAATAGATAACTAGTCTATCTTGGCCTTTTCATAGCCAAACTGCAAAAGATACATATCAGCAATTGTGAGGGCCACCATGGCTTTTATGACTGGAACTATCCTTGGGATAGCAGACACATCGTGTCTTCCCTTTATTTGGAGAGAGACCTCCTGCCCCCTTTTGTTTATGGTTTTTTGGGGGATGGAAATAGAAGGAATTGGTTTTACAGCTGCCCTAACTATTATTATCTGGCCACTGGATATGCCACCTAAAATACCACCTGCATTATTGGATGTAAAACCATCTTTTGTGATATAGTCATTATTCTGGCTACCTGTCAGGTGTGCTGCTTCAATGCCTGAACCTATCTCAACTGCCTTAACTGCCCCAACACTCATAACTGCATAAGCAAGCCTTGCATCTAATTTATCAAACACTGGCTCACCCAGTCCTGGGGGAACTCCTAATACCTGGACCTCTACAATACCACCAATTGAATCCCCTTGTTTTTTAACCTCCTCTACCCGTTCTTTCCACAACTCCACAACTGATGGGTCAGGAGCAAAAAAAGGAAGTTCTTCAGCTGTTTTAGGGGATATCACTTCAGCTGCAATGCCCCCCAATTCTTTTGTGTATGCAAAAAAATCTATACCTTTTGTCTTTAAAAATTTTTGTGCAATGGCACCACCAACCACCCTAGATACAGTCTCTCTTCCAGATGATCTACCACCGCCTCTATAATCTCTAATTCCATACTTGGCCTCATATGTAAAATCAGCATGTCCAGGCCTAAATATATCCTTTATTTGGGAATAATCCCTTGGTCTTTGATCTTCATTTTTAATAAAAAAACCAATGGGAGTACCTGTGGTATAGCCTTCAAATATCCCAGATAAAAGCTGTACCTTATCCTTTTCTGAGCGAGTTGTGCTGCCTATATTTTTACCTGGCCGCCTTTTTTCAAGCTCTTTTTGTATATCCTCTTCACTTAGTTCAATGCCTGGCGGACACCCATCTAACACACCACCAAGCCCAATTCCATGAGATTCCCCAAAGGTAGTTAATCTAAATACCCTGCCAAAAGTATTTCCACACATAATTATCCTCACTTACTGAGCCAAATTTCTATTAATTTGGAGAGGGTGTTTTCATCAAAGGACGGCCTATCATACATGCCCTTAACCCATCTTTGCCTCCAGCTTTCATATAAAATGATTGCTGCTGCAACTGAAACATTTAAACTCTCTACCATTCCCTGCATTGGAATATACAGTTCATCATCAACTAACTCCATTAGTTCAGGACTAAGGCCTCTATGTTCATTTCCAAGGATTATTGCAACAGGTTCAGTTAGATCATATTCCAAAATGGATTTTGCCTTTTCACTAAATCCTGTCCTGATAATTCTAAACCCCTGTCGAGTTAATGATTCTATCATGCTTTTTGCATCTGTATGTTTTTCCCTCTCCACCCATTTTCTTGCTGAGGCAGAACTCTTTTTACCAAGCTCAGGAAATTGTTCAGTTGTGTAATATAGATGTATTTTATGCACCCCAAAGGCATCACAACTTCTGAGTATTGCAGATACATTATGGGGATCGTGTATATTATCAATTATAAGTGTAAGATCCTTCTGCCTCTTTGATAACACGGAGATTATTTTTTTTATTCGCCTCTCAGTCCTCTGTTTCATTAGCTGATCTTACTCCCAGGATCGATTTCTCCATCAATAGCTAACACTTGCAAACCATCTTTTTTGTGAACAGCCAACACCATGCCCTCTGAAATCTCTCCCCTTAATTTTCTGGGCTTTAAGTTGGCCACCATTACAACATTTTTTCCAATGAGCTCATCAGGTTTATAGTATTTAGCTATCCCTGCAACCACTGACCTAGGTTTTTGCTCTCCAAGATCTACCTTAAGACACAAAAGTTTATCTGCATTTGGATGTTTGGCCGCATCTAAAACCTTTCCTACCCTTAAATCCACTTTTTGAAACACATCAAAATCAATATAGCTCTCCTGCTCTTCATTTTTTGAACTTTTAGCTTCTTTTTTTGGTTTCTCTTCTTTAAATACTTCTTTTCTTGGGAAAAGGTTTAAATTTTTTGGTAGATTATCTGAAATCTCCCATGTACTAAAATCATCAACTTCCCTCTTAAAATCAAAACTTTTAACATCTAGAGCAAGACCAATTGCATTTAACATCTTTTCACTGCTAGATGGCATAACTGGCCAAAGTGCCAGGGCTATTTTTCTAAGACAAATTAACACAACCCACAATACTGTGTTCAGTCTATCAAGATCTTTATTCTTAAAAAGTGTCCACGGAGCAACACTATCTATGTATTTATTTACTGCCCTCACAAATATCATTAAATTTTCCAATCCTTCAGCACTATTAAATGATTCAAAAGATGTTATATAGTTATTTAAAGACCTTTTTCCAAGTAAAATTAGTTCTTTATCCATATCTTCAAAACTTATTTGGGATTTCAGTTTACCTTTAAAATATTTATTTATCATGGAAAGCGTTCTATTAAATAGATTTCCTATATCATTTGCAAGGTCTGCATTAAATCTCTCAATCATATTTTTTTCAGAAAAATTTCCATCATGTCCAAAATGCATCTCCCTCATAAGAAAATATCTAAATCCATCTACTCCATATTTATCTTTTAAAGATAGAGGATCTACAACATTTCCAAGACTTTTTGACATCTTTGTTTCATCTACCTTCCAGTAACCATGAACCCTCAAGCCTTTATAAATTTCAAC
Organism: Desulfohalobiaceae bacterium; assembly: GCA_027063985.1. GTDB lineage: Bacteria > Desulfobacterota > Desulfovibrionia > Desulfovibrionales > Desulfothermaceae > Desulfothermus. The sequence continues at coordinate 10,496 of JAMOQN010000102.1, read as the reverse complement.
ACCTGCAGATTTTAACATTGTTGGCCAGAAAATCGCATGGGGTTTTAAGATATCTTTTGCAATTATGTGATATGCAGGCCAAAATTTTTTAAATTCTTCTGAATCTGGCCACCCAATTGCACTTAAATAATTAATTAATGCATCAAACCATACATAGGTTACAAAATTTTTGTCAAAGGGCATCTCTATGCCCCATGTGAGTCTCTTTTTTGGCCTTGAAATACATAGATCGCCAATGGGTTCTTTTAACATGGATAAAACTTCTTTCCTGTATGGTTCAGGCTGAATAAAATCTGGATTGTCATTGATATATTCTCTTAACCAATCCTGGTATTTACTCATTCTAAAAAAATAGTTTTCTTCGTGTATATAAGTAGGGGGCTTTTTGTGATCTGGACACATTCCATCTACAAGTTCTTTTTCTGTATAAAACCTCTCACACCCAAAACAATAATAACCACCATATTCTCCAAAATATATATCCCCTTTATCATATACTATTTGCAAAAACCTTTGCACACACTCTTTGTGATATGGATCCGTAGTCCTGATAAATTTATCATTCTCAATATCAAGTTCAGGCCAAAGATTTTTAAATAAGGAACTTATCTCATCTACATATTCTTGAGGACTTTTGCCCTGACTTTCTGCTGCCTGAACTATTTTGTCGCCATGTTCATCAGTGCCTGTTAAAAAAAAGGTCTCTTCTCCCATGAGTTTATGAAATCTACAAATCGTGTCAGCAAAAATTGTAGTATATGCATGTCCAAGATGTGGCTTAGCATTTACATAATATATTGGAGTTGTGACATAAAATGTCTTTTTCACTTCTATATCCCCCTCATTTATCTTTTTTTCTGCGCCTTACTATTTTTATTTTTTGACCCTATCCCATTTATCTCTTCAATTGAGAAATTGTAGTCTTCCTCTTCTGATAATTTCTGAATTTCTTCAAGATCTTCATACAAAAAATTCTGGGGCAGACTAATTGAAGAAATTTTTACTTCACTACTGCTCTTTGCTGAGAAAAGATATTTATAGTGGGAAAGATCCCCTTTACCTTCAGTAATCTCAAACCATTCAGTTAAAGAAATTTCTCTTTCAACACCTGCGCCTGTATCCACAATCAATGAATCCCTAAATATATTGGCCCTAAGGATCCTCACTTCCCCAAGTCTAGTTACATATTTTCTACCTATCTTTGGAGCCCTTTTTTGAAAATCAGTGTAGAGTTCCCTTTCAAAATTCAGACAACACAAAAGCCGACCGCAGGTGCCTGAAATTTTTGAAGGATTTAAAAAAAGCTGTTGTTCCTTGGCCATTTTGATGGTAACTGGTTCGAATTTTTTTAAAAACAATCTGCAACAACAAATTCTACCACAATTGCCAACTCCACCCACCATCTGAGCCTCATGTCTCACACCAATTTGTCTAAGTTCAATCCTGGTGTGGTATTGTCTGACCAAAATCTTAACAAGTTCCCTAAAATCAACTCTTGTAGGCGCTGTGAAATAAAATATGATCTTGCTCCTATCAAACCTAACCTCCACGTCCACCAATTTCATCTCAAGACCGAGCTTTTCTATATTCCTTTTACAAAAATCAAAGGCTTCTTTGCTTAAAATCTTGTTTTCTTGTTCTTTAATCAGATCATCTTCTGTGGCTAACCTATCAATTGGCTTTATCTCAGATAAATCAATATTTTTTGGAGGCTTATTTGACACAACACATACAACGCCTAGTCCAACACCTTCTTCAGTGGATACAACTACCTTGTCACCTTTTTTTAGTTCAAAATGATCGTTTACAAAAAAATAGACCTGCCCATAGTCCCTGAATTTAACTCCCACAAAATTTCTCATACAACTTTGTTCCTTCACTTAAACTTATCTATCCTATCAATTTTTTGAGTTTAGCCTTGGCATTTTCAAGACCTTGTGGATAACTTCCACCAGCCTGTGCAAGGTCGTCTCTTCCTCCACCTCCACCTTTTACTTCTTTTGCTATTTCCTTAATAAGATTATTTGCTGTGAATCTATCATGGAGATCCCTGCTCACATATAATAACAAAGTAACCTTTTTCCCATCCTTTGAACATAGAAGCGCTACACCTGATTTGAGTCTATCTCTTATGCCATCCATAATATTTCTCATGGTCTTAACATCAGATATATCCAGCTCCTTGATAAGGACATTAATTCCATTGACCTGTTCTACTTCTTCTAAGATATCACCACTTCCAGAAAATAGAGTCTTTTTCGCCAATTCTTCCTTTTGTTTTGTAAGTTTTTTTACCTCCTCTTGGAGACCAATTACCTTGTCCTTTAATTTATCGTAAGGGGCCTTTAGATGTTCTGAAAGAAAGCCCAACACATCCCTTAAATTCCTTACATATGAAACTGCATTTGTTCCAACTACTGCTTCTATCCTCCTAATACCTGCTGCAACAGATGTTTCATGTACAATGTAAAAACTCCCGGCCTCTCCAGTTGCTTTTAGATGTGTACCTCCGCAAAGCTCTTTGGAAACTCCTTCAACTTCCACTACCCTTACATTTGCCCCGTACTTTTCTTCAAAAAGACCAATGGCTCCTATTTTCTTTGCTTCATCATAGGGCATGATATTAACAACTACGTCTCTATTATCCATAATCCATTTATTTACCAGCTCTTCTATCTTTGAAATCTCTTCTCTAGTCAGAGCCTTAATATGAGAAAAATCAAAGCGCAATCTATCTGGAGCAACATATGAACCAGACTGCTTTACATGCTCTCCTAAAACTGACCTCAAAGCAGCGTGCAAAAGGTGGGTACATGTGTGATTTCTAGCTGTTGCTATTCTAAGTTCACTATCTACTATGAGTTCTGCAGAATCTGATATAGAAATCTTTCCCTTTTTAACTAAAACCTTATGTACAATTATTTCCTGAGTAGGCTTTAACGTATCTACAACTTCTGCGTCAAATCCATCACCTAAAATTTTCCCCCTATCACCAACCTGTCCACCAGATTCCCCATAAAATGGAGTTTTATCAAATATTACAAAGCCATCTTCACCTTGATTTAAACTCCTTTTCTCTTCTCCATCTAAAGACAAAATAGATACCACCTGGCCAACATCTTTTAATTTTTCATAGCCTGTGAAATTACATGAAATTCCTTTAGCTATTACTGCATCAAAAAGAGAGCCAAAGTCTTTTTGTGAAGCACCTGCCCAGCTTGCCTTAGACCTTTCTCTTTGCTCCCTCATATAATTTTCAAATCCCTCTTCATCCACAAAAAAACCCTGTTTTTCTCCTATGTCCCTTACAATGTCAATTGGAAAACCATAGGTGTCGTATAGTTTAAACACAACAGAGCCAGGGACTTTTGAGATTCCTTTGGCCTTTAATTTATTGAGTTCTTCTTGAAGTATGCCAAGTCCTCTATCTAAGGTCTTACTAAAATTTTCTTCTTCAGAAGTGACCACTTTTTTAGTAAAATCTAAGTGTTCTTTTATTTCTGGATATATATCTCCCATCTCGCTGGTCAATTTTTCAGCTACTTTGGCCAGGAATGGATCATTTAGTTTTAAAAATCTTCCAAATCTAAAAGCACGCCTAATAAGCCTCCTTAAAATATATCCCCTGCCTTCATTTGAAGGCAAAATCCCATCTGCCACCATAAATGAAATTGCCCTTGTGTGGTCTGCAATAACCCTTAGGGCTGTATCAATATCTTCATTCTCACCATAGGAGACATTTGCCAAGGAACATGTAAATTCTATAAGTCCTTTGAACAGATCTGTATCAAAATTTGAATGTACCCCCTGACATATTGCGCTAATACGCTCAAGTCCCATACCTGTGTCTATGCTGGGTTTTGGCAAGGGAGTGAGATTTCCAGACTCATCCCTGTTATATTGCATAAATACCAAATTCCACACCTCAAGATACCTGTCACAATCACAAACCCCTATCTCACAATTAGGGCCACAGGCCATCTCTTCTCCTTGGTCAACCAATATTTCAGAACAAGGGCCACATGGACCAGTATCTCCCATTGCCCAAAAATTGTCCTTTTCTCCCAGTCTATATATCCTTGAATCTGGAATATTTGCTATTTTTTTCCATAGGTTTGCTGCTTCATCGTCATCTTTATATACTGTAACATACAGCCTTTCCTTAGACAGCCCTAGCTCTTTAGTTAGAAAGGTCCAGGCAAACCAGATTGCTTGTTCTTTAAAATAATCTCCAAAGGAAAAATTTCCCAGCATCTCAAAGAAGGTGTGATGTCTTCTGGTCCTGCCAACATTTTCTAAATCATTGTGTTTTCCGCCCACTCTTAAACATTTTTGTGCTGTTGTGGCCCTTTTGTATGGCCGTTTCTCCTGCCCTAAAAAGACCTTTTTAAATTGCACCATACCTGCATTTGTAAACAGAAGAGTTGGATCATCTATAGGAACCAGAGACGATGATGGCACCACTGTATGTCCATTTTTTTTAAAAAAATCCAAAAAACTCTTGCGTATTTCCTTTGACGTAATCAATGCCCCTACTCCTTATGTTTTTAAACAAAAATGCAAAAAATTTTCTGTTTCCAATTAACACATCTTTGATTAACCCTCATCCTTGGGTTTTTCTTCTACCTTTTTTTGTTCATCTGCATCAACCAGTCCAAGGGCTGATTTTAAGGCGTCTTCTATTTTTTGTCTTATTTCTTTGTTTTCCTGAAGATATGCCCTTACATTTTCTTTTCCCTGCCCAAGTCTCTCATTGCCAAAGGCATACCATGAACCACTTTTTTCAATGATTCCGTGTTCTACACCAAGGTCTATTAGCTCTCCTTCCTTTGAAATTCCAAGACCGTACAAGATATCAAATACAGCCTCCCTAAAAGGAGGTGCGAGTTTGTTTTTCACCACCTTTACCCTTACCCTATTTCCATAGACCTCATCTTTATCCTTTAAGGTCTGGATCTTTCTGATGTCCATCCTCACAGAAGAATAAAATTTTAGGGCATTTCCGCCAGTTGTGGTCTCTGGAGAGCCGTATCCAAAACCGCCCATGCCAATCTTCATCCTTATTTGATTTATAAAAATAACCGCTGTTTTAGACCTATGGATTGAGCCTGTCAATTTTCTCATTGCATGGGACATGAGCCTGGCCTGGCTCCCTACTTGTGACTCACCCATATTTCCTTCCAACTCGGCCTGGGGAATTAAGGCTGCAACTGAATCTATTACAATTACATCCAGGGCACCAGACCTGACCAACAAGTCACATATCTCCAGGGCCTGTTCACCATAATCAGGCTGTGAAATGAGCAAATCCTCAGTATTTACCCCTATTCTCTTGGCATAATTGACATCCAGGGCATGTTCTGCGTCTATAAACGCACCCATACCGCCTTTTTTTTGTGCCTCTGCTAAAATTTGCAAGGCCAAGGTGGTCTTACCTGAAGACTCAGGCCCATATATTTCAATCACCCTACCCCTTGGGATTCCACCAATACCTAAAGCCAGATCAAGGCCTATTGACCCTGTAGGTATTACAGGTACCTTCTGATGGGCCTCATCTGAGAGATACATAACTGAACCCTGCCCATATTTCTTTTCTATGGTAGACAGGGCAGTTTTTAGAGCTTCCTTCCTCATAACAGAGGGATCTGTATTTTTTGCCATGGGTTGAACTCCATAAAATTTGATTTTTTTCATTTTTCAACGTTCTAAGTTCAATGTTCAACGTAGAACTTGGAACATAGAACCTAGAACATAAAACGTAGCCTTTGTCTATAACAAAAGGAGTTTAATAGGGCAACATTTTAAGTGGAGCTGCCACAATTTTGACAAATCTAGATTTTGAGTTAGACCTTGCCTTTTTTAGGGCAAAATTATAGATACGAAAAACATGAATCACATAATTTACCCTGAAAAAAGACTTAAATCCAACTACATGGCCCTGTCCCTGTTTTCAGGGGGGCTTGATTCAATTTTAGCTGCAAAATTAATCCAGAACCAAGGGCTTGATGTGATTGGTATTCATTTTTTTTCTCCATTTTTTGGAAATGTTGAAAAAACTTCTTGTTGGGAACAAGAATACAACATAGATATCCTGCCAATCTACATTGGTGAGGAGTATTTTGAGATAATAAAAAATCCCAGATATGGCTATGGAAAAGGCCTAAATCCTTGTATAGATTGCAAAATATATATGTTAAAAAGAGCAAAACAACTTATGCCCTTATTTAAGGCAAAATTCATTATCACAGGTGAAGTAGTTGGACAAAGGCCAATGTCCCAGAGAAAGGATTCTATGAATACAATTATTCGTGAATCCAATACAAAGGACATCCTCTTAAGACCCCTTTGTGCCAAAAATCTTCCACCAACTAAGGTAGAAGAACAAGGTATTGTTGATAGATCTAAATTGCTTGATCTTCAGGGCAGATCCAGAAAAAAACAACTTGAATTGGCAAAGAAATTCAACATAAAGAAAATTCCAACACCAGCTGGTGGTTGTCTATTAACAGATCCAGAAATGGCCAGACGATTTAAGCCGATTATAGATAACAAGCTAAATCTCACATCAGAAGATTTTCTGTTTGCAAAATACGGCAGGCAATTTTGGTCAGATAAATATTGGCTCATTGTGGGAAGAAATCACAGAGAAAATCTAGAGTTGCTCAAGCTCGCCAAAGAATCAGACTTTGTATTTAAGCTCTCCAATATACCAGGTCCTATAGGGATTGGTAGATCTGAAAACTCCTCATGGCCAAATGAATTGATATTATCTGCTGCAAAGGTAATTATAAGTTATTCAAAGGCAAAAGAAAGTCTGACCCCAGTAAAGATTCAGGTGTGCAAGAAAGCGGTGGTAGATGAGCTTGAGATATTGCCTGACAGAGAAAGACCCTCTTTATGGAGAGGACCCATTTAACATGCCCATCAATCCAGTGCCCTACTTTGCTCGTATCAAATACCATTTATCAACTATTCCTTTTTCCAGTAAAAACCTTCCAATATTTTTATCACCCAGAACTTTGATTTCATACCAACCACTTCTTACAATGAGCACAGGAATTCCTGCAAATCCTTTGTAAACAAAATATTTTTTTGACTCATTAAGCTTTCTTTTGACCCCTTCTAATGGCTCTATCTCTTTTATTTTCTTTGCTAAGATGAATTTTATTATGGTTCCAAATGGATCTTTTTTTAGATTGGGATCCTTTAATATGTGGGATATCCTCATTATATCTTCCTTTGTCCCTCCTAAAAAGTGTATCCTCCATTCTATATTATCAAAGGTCTTTTGCTTGGCTAAGTTATACAATACATCAAAACAGTGAATACAATGTAAACTAACAAACAAGTCAGCACGATAATCTGGTTTATTTTTTGCTTTTACGTGGATCATTACACTGGAATTTATAGTAGGAGGTTTGATTGTAGTTACATCGAATTTTAAAAGATTTAGAGCAATAAAACTGGATATCCAAATACCCAATCCCAGCAATATAAAATTTTTCTTATTTACATAGATAGCAAATAATATGAGAATTAAAATTAGAGAAGAAGCAAATGCTATACACAAAATACAAAAGGTGTGCATTTTATATAAATAACCTATTAATACTCCATCAAAGGACAAGGCAGATAAAATAGACAAATACAAAAGATTTTCAAATATACCTAAATTTTTTTTAACATAAAGGAAAAATAGTATAAATAATGAGGTTAAAAATATGATTCCAGCTATTTGAAATATATTTTTCCCACCAATTACATATGTTTCTGCGACTTTACATGCATTAGTCGGGCAAATGCTTTTACCATGCATAATAAAAATAATATCTGAAATTAAAATTATTATCCATAATAAACAAAATATGAGAAAAGAATATCTTACAAATCTTTTAGAATCCATGTCCTTCCATATCCTCCTTAATCAATAATTTCAAGTCTCTATAAAAATCTATTGCAATATTTATGTTATTTTATTTTTCAGCGATTTTCATAAATATCTTTTTAAAAACCAGATACATAAATCCCAAGAAAACTGATACTGCAATAATTGATGCACCAGATGATAAGTTTAAACTAAAAGATACTGTCATACCTAAAATACAGGAGATCAAACTCCATAAAAAGGACATTAGTATCATTGATTTCATGGTCTTTGCTGAATACGAAGATAAATATGGTGGTATAGACAAAAGTGCGATAACCAAAATAATACCAACAAGTTGTATGAGCATAACAACTGCTATTGCAATAAGCATAATCATCAGTAAATAAAGTAGAGATACATTTATTCCTCTAGCTGCTGCAAATTCATGATCAAATGATATAGCCTCAAATTTGTGATAATTTAATAATACAATAAGGATCGTCAAAATTGTGAGGATAAGCATAAATAAAATGTTTTCATTGGATACAATTAATATGCTTCCAAATAGATAACTCATTATATCGCCATGATATCCAGGGGTTAAGTCAAGCAGTATTATCCCTAAAGCCATGCCCCCTGCCCATAGAAGACCAATAACACTGTCTGATTTTTCTCTTTGTTTATTTGTGAGAAGGGCCATTATCAAGGACATACACAATGTAAATATCAATAGCGTTGCCAGGATATTTTTATTAAAAAAAATTCCAAGTCCTATGCCTCCATATGCAGCATGGGCTATTCCACCAGCCATAAAGGTAAGCCTGTTAGAATAGACCAGTGTCCCAACAATTCCACACACAATACTTGTTAAGACAGAAATAATCATAGCATTTTTTAGTAGTTCTATTGTAGCTGGGGACATACCTACTCCTTTTTTGTTAGCACTGGCAATTCCCCTTCAATATAATAAGGGGCAACAGGACAAGAATGATTTAAATGTTCCCCAATGATTAAAGAGAGCATCTCCTGGTTAAAACCAACAGATGGAGAGAGAATCAACCTTTTATTAACACATGCAATTTTATTTATCTTTGTAACGCTGAGGCTCAGATCATGGCTTACCATAACAAGGGTTATATCTGGATTTAATTTTCCTAAAAAATCATAGAGGCAAAACTTGGCCTTGGGATCTATATTTGAAGTAGGTTCATCTAATATTAAAAGTTCTGGATCTGAGACAAGCGCCCTTGCAAGATAAACCCTTTGCAATTGTCCACCAGATAGTTCCTTAATTGGATAATTTTTGTATTTCAACATATCAACCAGATCCAGCACCTCTTCAGCTTTTTGTTTTTCTCTTTTAGAAAACCAAAAACCCCAGCTTTTTTTTGTAATCAACCCCATTAAAACCAGATCAATTACCTTTATTGGGAAATCCCCCTTAAATTGGGTCTGGGGAAGATACCCAATTGGTCTGCCCTTTTTTTTAAAATTATATAAAATTTTTCCCTTATTTGGCTTAAGTAGTCCAAGTATCAATTTTAATAGAGTGGTCTTTCCTCCACCATTTGGACCAAAAATAGCTATAAAATCTCCGTGGTATATTGAAAGATTTATGTCTTCTAATGCCCAATCACCACCATAGGTATAATATACGTTTTTAAGCTCTACTATTACATCTTGATCCATCTATTTTGTCCCTTTAATTAAACTTTCAGATATCTTTATCCCCACATTCCTTAAATTATCTATCCAATTATAGGCAAGTGGATCTATCTCTTCTATCCTACCATTTATCTTGGATGCTATAATCTCTGCAATTTTCTTTGAAAATTGAGGCTGTACAAATACCACTTTTATTCGTTTATTCCTTGCAAAAGAAATTAAAGATGATATCTCCCTAAAAGAAGGCTCTTTTCCCTCTAATTCAATTGGCACCTGTATTAGACCAAAATCCCTTGCAAAATATCCCCATGAAGGATGAAACACCAAAAAATATCTTGTCTTTACCTTAGCAAATAAAGCTATTAAGTCAGTCTCTAGCTTATCTATTTGTTTTATTAAGTCAAAATAATTCTGGAGATAATAATTTTTATTCTTCCTATCCATTTGAATAAAAAAATCTCTAATTTCAAGTAAAATAAATCTAACATATGTTGGAGACAGCCATATATGTGGATCTAAAAAATCTTTTGACGTGTATGTTCTATTAAATTCAGTATCTTTATATCTATTAGACATTGGTATTCTTTTTACATCTTTATATAATTCTATAACCTTTAAATTGGGATTCATATTTTTAATTTTTTTTGTCCATATTTTCTCAAAAGGAACACCTATCTTAAAATAGACTTCAGACTTTTTTATAAATATAATATCTTTTGGTTTTGGATCATATGTTGTTGGATTTGTTCCAGGAGGGATTAATACGTGTGCATTAACATATTCTCTTCCAATTTTATCAACAAAAAATTTAACAGGTAGTATGCTTACTATGCAATTTATCTTTGCATAGCAAACATGAGAAATAAATACAAAAAAACAAAAAAAATAACATATTTTTTTCATAACACTATCCTTTAAAAAATTTACCCTGATACAATCCATTTTTTTCCATAAAATCAAATAT
>JAMOQN010000101.1 GCA_027063985.1 Desulfohalobiaceae bacterium | reverse complement strand
ATCTTACTGACCAAGATGGTAAGTTATTTACATGGGTAATAAGCCATCCAGAGGATAGGTCAAAATTTAAACAACTCGTGGAAGGAGAGGACCAATCTGACAGGGAGTGGTTTAAGGTGCCCATGCAGACAGGTAATATGTACATAACTGATTTCTACAGATCTGTTTATACTGGAAAGTTGTGTCTCACTGTATCCTCTCCAATATTCAATGAAGAGGGAGACATAATAGGCGTATTTGGCGCTGATATCAGATTTGAAGACCTCCTCAAGATCCACAATGAATTAGAAGAAGAGGAACAAGAAGAGGAATAATACACAATTGGGCCAGGGATTATACTTGTCTCTCTCCTGGCCCAGTTTTAAACTTTCTATTCTACGTGATTTTTATAATGAGAAAAAATATATTCCCTCAAGGCAAGCATCCATGACCTTGGTTTTTCTCCAAGAAAATCTATTAATTTTGAGACATCAAGAACACCATACTCTGGGAATTTTCCTTGCATGGACCTGTCTTCTTCAACAACTGGTTTAACCACACAATGGCGCCCAAGTAAGTTTATAACTTCCTGTGCAATCTCACATAAACTGGCCTGGCCGCTATTTACAACATTATAAATACCTATTGCCTTTTTTTTGAGTAGCTTCTGTGTATATTCAGCAAGGTCTAGGGTATAAGTTGGAGATGCTATATTTTTATGACACGCACAAATCTTATCATTTTCTAAAACAGTTTTAATGATATCGTCCACATAATTTGCTGCCCATGGACCAAAAGGCCATGAAGTCCTAATAATAAACCACTTGGTTAAATTACCATTAATAAGAGCTTCTTCTCCTTTTAATTTTGATAACCCATAAACAGACTTTGGATTTGGCTTGTCTTCCTCTGCATATGGTACATTTCTTTTACCATCAAAAACCATATAAGTACTAAAATGAACTAAATAGGTGTCCCAATGTTTTAATATTTCAACTATTTTCTTGGGCAGCTCAAAGTTCACCCTATTGGCCATTTCAGGATTTTCTTCTGCACTAAGGGGCAAATTATAGGAGACAGCATTTAAAACAACATCAGGTTTTATATCTATTAAATATTCAGTCAACTTAGCAAAATCCAGGACATCAAATTCAGATTTATCGTGTAGGATTAACTCATAGCCAGGATCCTTGGAGAAGACATAAGAGAGAGCCTTTCCAATAAGCCCTCTCTTACCTCCTAATATAACCACTTTTGACTTTTTCATGGCACGCTTAAATTATCCCTGTAAAAATTCAGGATTTAAAATCTCAATTTTAGCATTTTTTCTTATTCCATTTAAAAAATCCCTGAAAATAAGTTCTTTTTTCCTTTGCTCTGCCATTTTTTCCCAGAAGACCTTTTGCTCTTTCCAGGTTTTTTCATCTGGAGCCTTGATTTTTTCTAATTTTGCAATCACAAATTTATCATCAACTTTATAAACATCAGGAAGCCATTTACCTGTTACTGCCAATAGCAAATCCTTTGTCAAGGCATCGCTAAAACCCAAATTTGGGATATATTTATTTGATAATTTAAAAAACTCAGACTCCTTAATTAATTCATTATAATTTTTGGGGACATCTCCTTTTTTGAGTATATTTAATACATTATTTGCCTTTTCCCTTGCAAGTTTTTCTGCCTTTTGCCTCTTTAATTCCTTTAAAATAATCTCTTTAACTTCCTTTAACGCCTTTATCCTTTCTGGAACATCCTTAACCTTCTTAACTATCATATATCCATTTTTGATAATTATTGGAGTCTCATATACCTTGTTGTTTTCCATTAAAAAAAGCTGGTCAATATCCTCTGGTTTTAGATTAAATAGAGTTTTAATCTCTTTTTTGGAAAGTAGTTTGGTACTTTGAACAGTCAAATCTAATTTATTTGCAGCACTGTCTAAACTATTTGTATTAAATACTAGGTCCAAGGCCTTATCTAAGTATTCTTCTATCTTATCCGTTGCCTTTTCCCTGGCAAGGGTATCCTTTATATCCAATTTTACCTCATCCAAAGATTTATAGTGGGCAGGTTTTATGTCCTCAACTAAAATAAGATGATATCCAAACATGGTCTTAACAGGACCGCCAACTTCTCCTTTTTTTAGAGAAAAAGCCAGTTGTTCAAACTCTTTTACAGTATCTCCTTTTTTTATCCATCCAATATCTCCACCATCCTTTGCACTTGGTCCTTGAGAATACTTTTTTGCCAATTTATGAAAATCTTCTCCTTTTTTTATCCTCTTTAATATCTTCATTATCTTTTTCTTGGCCTTTTTACCATCCTTGTCATTTTTGTCTATTTTAATCAAAATATGAGCTACTTTTCTTGTCTCAGGTTCATAAAATTTGGATTTATTTTTTTCATAATAAAATTCTATCTCTTTTTCTGTCACCTTCATTAATGGAGCAAGACTATCAGGTGTTATGTTTATATATTTTATTTGTATCTTTTCTGGTTCTTTAAATTTATTTTTGTGTCCATTATAATATTTTTTTATTTCATCATCTGTAACTGATACCTTATCCACATAATCTTTGGGATCAAATACAAGATATTTAATCTTTCCCTCTCTCATTACAAAATTGTATAGATCTCTTACTTCGGATTCTGTAACAGTAACTGAAGAAGTAATGAGTTCTTTTAAGGCCTTAATTCTCATATCATTTTCAACAAGGGATTCAAATTCTGATGGTGTTAAATTATTTGCAGCAAGCACCATTTGGTA
>JAMOQN010000100.1 GCA_027063985.1 Desulfohalobiaceae bacterium | reverse complement strand
GACGAGATGAGAGAGTTTAAGATTGAAGTAAATGAAGACAGGAAGAGAATGAATAAACAGTGGGGAGAACTGGCAAATAAAATGGGAACTATTGTTGAGGATATAGTCGCTCCTGCCATTGGTCCTGTTGTTAGAAAATATTTTAATTGTGATCCAGAAGAGATAGCTATTAGGATAAAGAGAAAGAAAAATGGATTAAAAGATGAATTTGACGCTATATGTGTATGTAAAGATAAGGTGTTTTTATTTGAAGTAAAAAGTACACCACGTCCTGAATATGTGTTTGATTTTAAGAATAAAAAGAAGGACAATTTTTTAAAGCTCTTTCCTGAACACAAAGACAAAGAACTAGTGTTAATCTTTGCATCTCTTCGTTTAGAAGAAGATATTTTAAATCTACTTACAAAACAGAAAATTCTTGGTATGGCATACAGAGAATGGGAATATATGGATATTTTAAATTTTTCTAATGTCTATGGTGAATGTTTTAGTAAATAAAAAATGGGAAAAAAAACAGGTCTAAGAATAGGTTACACTACTGGATCATGTGCTACTGCTGCTGCAATGGCGGCAGTTATGGCAATTTTAGGTGAGGAAAAAAGAGAAGTGGACATTCCAACTCCATCTGGAAAAAGATTAAGAATTCCCATTGTTAAGATTACTAAAGATGGAAATTTTGCCAGGGTATGGGTAAAAAAGGATGCAGGAGATGATCCTGACGTCACCCATGGGGCCCTTATTTGCGCAAAGGTATCAATACAACAACAAGATAATGAATCCATTGTTGAGATTTTCGGTGGAAAAGGGGTTGGAATTGTAACAAAGCCAGGTTTACCTGTTAAGATTGGTCATGCCGCCATAAATCCTGTTCCCAGAGAACAAATTAAAAATGGGGTGTTAGAGGTATTAAATAGGTTCAAAATTAAGGCAAAGGTATGTGTAATAATTGAGGTGTTAGAAGGGGAAAAAATCGCCAAAAAGACTTTGAATCCAAGGCTTGGGATCATTGGAGGAGTATCTATTTTAGGGACAAGGGGTACTGTTATCCCTTATTCTGCCGAGGCCTATAAAGAGACAATTATTCTGGCAATGGATGTTGCAAAAACAATGGGACTGGATCACATAGCCCTTACAACTGGTGGCAGGAGCGAGCGGCTTTTAATGAATATTTTAAACTCCCTTCCAAAAGAGGCATTTATACAAATTGCAGATTTTTTTAAATTTTCTCTTAAATGTGCAAGCAAAAAGGGATTTAAGACCATTAGTTTTGGTGTTTTTCCTGGAAAATTAATTAAAATGGCACAAGGGTATGAATACACCCATGCAAGGGAAACAAAAATAGATTTTGATCTACTTTCAAAATGGGCAAAAGAAATCGGCTATTCAAAGGAAATATGTCTTGAGATAAAAAAAGCCAATACTGGTAGACATGTCATGGAAATAGTAGATACAGAAAAAGAAAAAAAAATGAAATTTATAGAATTTTTATGTAATAAGGCTGTTTTAGTGGCAAAGAATTTTTCTAGTTACAGATTGAAAATAATTTACCACGTGTTTGATTATACTGAAGATTTTATCATGTCCTATCAAGGATAGCACTTATGGATACTTTTTTAAAAATAAAAAAGGCCAGAGAATTGTTAAATATTGGAGAAAAAACATCTATAAAGGAAATTAGAGAAAATTATCTAAATCTATTAAAAAAATATCATCCAGATATTGGAGATGGTGATGTAGAATATTTACAAAAAATGACAAAAAAAATAATTGATGCATATAATTTACTCATGGATTATTGTTACACTTATGAAATTTCATTTAAAAAACAAGATATTGAAAGATTTTTAAAAGACGAAGAATGGTGGTTTTATAGGTTTGGTGAAGACCCTTTGTGGGGAAGGACAAAAGAAAAATAAAGAAAAATATGATAAAAATTATTGGACTTGGACAAAATTTTTTAGATATCCCTCCATCATACGTAAAAATAATTGAAAATGCAGATATATTAATTGGAGGAGCTAGACAATTAAGCCCCTTTGATTATATTAACTGTCAAAAATTAAAAATAGTCCCACCTATAGATAAATTAATAGCTAAGATTAAGACTTTGAAAGACAAAAATGTAGTTGTATTGGCTGATGGTGATCCCCTTTTTTTTGGAATTGGTGAAAGACTCATAAGAGAACTTGGAAGAGATATTGTTGAAATTTATCCCAATGTATCGGTTGTTCAAAGGGCAGGAGCAAGGCTTGGATTATCTCTTAAAGACATCTATGTTGTTTCCTTGCATGGTAGAGATAATATGTTTGATCTGTTTAGTGCTATTTCCTGGAATAAATATGTGGGTGTATTTACTGATAAATCACATACACCTGCAAAAATAGCAAAAATATTCTTAGATAGAGATATATTGAATTTTAAATTTCATATCTTTGAAGACCTATGTCTTAGTTCAGAAAGGGTTTTGAGTTTAAGTATAAAGGATGTATTAAAGTTAGATTATTCTCCTTTGAACTTTTTGATCTTAGAAAGAGAAAAGGATCCAGAAATAACTCCTTATCTTGGAATGGATGATAGTCTATTTTTTACAGATAAAAAACAACTTACTAAAAAAGAGGTAAGGGTGATTTCATTGTCTAACATGCAGATTAGAGAAGACAGTATTATTTTAGACATTGGAGCTGGATCTGGAACTGTTTCTATTGAAGCACTTACATTAGCAAAAAAAGGCAGAGTGTATGCTATAGAAAAAGATCCAAGACGTGCTGAAATAAT
>JAMOQN010000099.1 GCA_027063985.1 Desulfohalobiaceae bacterium | reverse complement strand
ACTTTTTTAGCAAGCTCCGCAACTATTTCCTTTAGTTCATTAAATTCTGTCTTTGTTACACTCTCTTCCCACTGCTTCCTCTGACGCTCTATCTCTTCTAAAATCGCTAGAAGAACCTCTTTTATCGGTGGTTCAACTCTGTCCAACAACCTTATTATGGTTGTGCTATAAGGCATAATAACTCCTCACCTATCCTTTGGGTTACTAATGTGAAATATTGCATGTGCCATTCTCTATTATTATCTTTCAAAAATCAATTCCTAAATAAGGAGGCTCTTTAAAATATTTAGCTCTTTTTTCTAAAGCCAAATTCTCAAACATTTTTTCACTAGCCTCTTGGGTTCTTTATAAAAACAGAATATCAAATTGTCATTTGGCCAAAGTGCCTACCTCTGAACAAAAATACCCTTTTATTTGCCCTTTTAAACAAGAAAAAATTTTTTTGGTTGAAAATTAGTGCTTTTTATTTTTCCTTCGATCCTCAATTTTTGAAGATGGCTTTCTAATATTGGAGTGCCTGGAAAAAATTGTACTGAGGGTGAATCAAAAAATAGTTTAAGAAGTTCATGAAAGGTCTTGGGACGAATTTTAAGGCTTTTAAGAATTAATTCATCCCTCTTTAAAAGCTCCTTTCTAGTTTTTCTAATGACCTTGTTTGGATCACTTATAATATCACCGTGAGAGGGAAGAATAAAATCAAGATCTAAAGTTTCTATTTTTTCTAGACTCTTGAGATATCCTATAACACCTCCTGAAGATGGAGAATACCACGCCACTATATCTCCAAGGATATCTCCAGAAAGTAAAAATCTTTTTTTTCGCTCGTATAACGAGATGTGTCCAGGAGCATGGCCTGGAGTATGAATGACATCAAAATTGTAAGATCCTATTTGAATATTATCTCCTTCTCTCACAATGCTATTTGCCTTAACAGAGGACATTGAACAATTCACTGAGTTAAAATAATAAAGCAAATCAAAACTAGCCCCTTTTTTACCTGAATTCCCTGGAGTATCACTGTGATTTTCTATATCTCCCTTTTCTTTTAGTCTTTTTTTGCATAAGGGTATATCAAAAGAAAATTGTAATTTTTCAGGGTTTAAGGCAAAAGGAAAATCTAACTCATGAATAATAATTGACTCAGGTTTTAATTCAGGGACAAGGGTCTCAATTCCCCCCATGTGATCTGGGTGCGCGTGGGATAGAATAATTTTTGTAATTTTTACAGAATCCCCCGCCAGTCTTTTAATGACCCATAAAAGATTCTCTACAGAGCTTATACTACCACATCCTACATCAAAGAGTGTTAACCCTTCAACATCTTCAAATATGTAACTATTAGCAGATTGGGGCCAGTATGGAGAGGACGGTTTAAGCACTTTCAAACCATCCATAATATCTAGAAGTTGTCCTTGCATATCACTTTTGTTCTGAATCATTATTATTAAGATTATAAAAAAGGTTTTTATATCTTATTTTTAGCATTATTTAAAATAAAAAGTCAATCTTTGTTTAAAAATAACTCTTCTCTATAATTGATTTTTCAGTAGATCTAATAAAATAACCACGCCTCCAATATCCCTAAAAATGAATAATTGGCTAAATTCTCTGCCTAAAAAACGACCTTTTCTCCCATGAAAACCCACCTGGATAGCATGGCCAGATTGCATTATTCTGAAATATTGGATCTTCTTCGATTGGATATATGGAAGAAGCTCTAGCCCTTTGAAATAGTTTTGAACCAGGTATTGGTGTAAAGTATGCTAGATGAGGTCTAAATCCATATGATTTTGCAAATTCTATTGTTGAAATGACCTCTTCATCACTTTGTCCTGGAAGTGCAAAAAGTATATAAACACCTATATCTTCTTTATTAAATCCTGCTTCTATGAGATTTTTTACACCAATATCCCACTGATCTTTTGTGAGCTTTTTATCTAATCTGGATAAAAAATTTCCTGTCTCCAACCCAAGCCTAATAGTCTTAAATCCTGCCTTTTTCATAAGTACACAAATATCTTTGGTTAAATATCTTATATGGAGCCCATTAGGAGTATGAAATCTCACCTTATATCCCTTTTTAATTACCCTTTCTAAAAAAGGGACAAACCATTTTTCTGGATGAAATAATAGCGCATCATCATAAAATGCAAAGTCCCTAACACCCCGATTATAATCAAACAAAAATTCTTCATAAATATCTTCAAAGGGCCTTTGCATAAAGTTAGAGTATAATATTTTGCTTGCACAATATTCACACGAAAATGGACACCCCCTGGAGCCTAAAATTATTGAAAAATTCGGGTCTGGATAAAATTTCGAAGAAATTCTAAAAGGAACTTTGCATCTGGGAAGTCCCATGAACTGCGTAAGCAAATTCCAGTTATCATCTCTTTCAACAGGCCCTTTTATAATCAAATCAACATCTAAATTTTTTTTGGCATGATCCATACATAGGGTTGGATAGATGCCTCCAACTATTATTTTTGTCTTTTTAAATATCTTTCTAAGAAGTTCTATAACAGCAATTAGACCTGGATACCAGTAGGTCATGACAGTGGACAGCAGAACAAAATCTGGGGGGATCATATTTCTAAGGGCCCCTTTAACTGCATTAAAGTCCAGCCCATATCTAGCAAATTTTCTTGGAACTTTTTCTAATCCATAGGGTTTTGGAATCTCCACTCTAGGATATGGACCTGTCCCATATCTAGCTGGCCTTGGCCATTTAACATCCCTCCACATTGGATATAAACAGTCCAAAAGACCAACTTCACACCCAACTAACTGAAGCATAGTTAGACAAGAGATTAGACCAACTGGGCGGGCCCAGAAGTTGTACGCAGCAAAATCATAAATCCACGGATTAATTCCTAAGACCCTTGGAAAGTCTTTTTTATTTGAGGATATCCAGATAATCTCTGGCCAATTTGGCAAATTTTGTCTCTTTTGATTTGTCAAGTTTGAGGACCTTAAAAAAGGCGGTCTTGGCATCTTGTGTGTTTCCCAACCTAAGATAATTTTCCCCAAGTAAATAATAGAGGTTTACGTTATCAGGATAGGCTTCAATTCCTTTTTTGATCCAGTATATTGCAGAGGGAATATCTCCTTTTTTTACATATAAATTAACAATTGAAAAATATGCAGGAAGATATCTCCAATTTAAAGTAAGGGCTTTTTTTTCATAAAAAATCGCCTTATCCAACTTTCCTTTATTTACATACATCAAAGCAAGATTATGGGCAGCATATTCAGGGGTTTTATAGGTCTCTATTGAGAGGGCCTTCTCAAAACATGATATGGCTTTTTTCTCATCCTTATTAGCAAGATATGCAAGCCCTAAATTATTCCACGCATCCCCATATTGGGGATCTAATTTAACGGCATAAGTTAGAGATGAAATAGCCTTGTTTATTTCTCTTGTCTGGAGATAAATAAGTCCCTTTAAAAAATGAAAATATGGAAGCCTGTTGGCCTTATCCTCTATTTTTTTTAATTCAATAAACGCAAGGCGTGGTTGTTCTTTTAAAATATATGCTTGGGCTAGATCCAATCTAGCCCTTACATCCTTTGTAATAAATGGTGAATTAGTTGTAGCGCAACTGGCTAAAAAAAATAACAACAAAAAAAAACTTATATACGGTCTTTTCATCTTTTATATGACCTTATTTAAGGGATATTCAATTATGCCTTCAACACCAATGTCCATTAATTTAGGGACCAGATGCCTTACTTCATCCTTGTCCACTACAACTTCTACAGATAGCCATCCTTTTTGATACAGGTTTGATGTAGTAGGAGAGGTAAGACTTGGAAGCATATTTAGCACCTGATCTAAATCCTTTTCTCTTACATTCATTTTAAGGCCCACCATCCTCTCTGCCTTGAGCGCACCTTTTAGCAGGGTCTTCATTTGAAGGATTTTGTTTCTTTTCCACTCATCTTCCCATGCCGCCTTGTTTGCTATAATCTGAGTGCAGGTTTGTAGTAATTCTGCAATAATCCTTAGTCCATGTGCCTTGATTGTTGTTCCTGTCTCTGTGACCTCAACTATTGCATCAGCAAGGCCAGCCACAACCTTTGCTTCTGTTGCCCCCCAGGAAAATTCCACTTCCACGTCAATCCCTGCATTCTCAAAATATTTCCTCGTAAAATTCTCAAGCTCAGTAGCTATTTTCTTTCCCCGAAGGTCTTCTGGCCTCTTGTATGGTGAATCTCCAGCAACTGCCAAGACCCATCTGGCAGGTCTATTACTTACCTTAGAATATACCAGTTCATCAACAACAACTACATCTGCCTCATTTTCTAAAACCCAGTCCTTTCCTGTAAGCCCAACGTCTAATGTTCCATCTTCAACATATATTGGCATCTCTTGTGCTCTACAAAGGGTACATGTAACGTGGGGATCATCTATTTCAGGGAAGTAATTTCTGTGGTGTAAATTGATTTTCCAGCCAGATTTTCTAAACAAATTTATGGTCGCATCCTGAAGTGAACCCTTTGGTATCCCCAATTTTAAGACTTTTTCCTCAGACATTTACTTATATACCTCCTTGGGATCAAAAATTTTTTCGCTACATATCTCTTCTGTCAATTCTCCATTATTTTCCACTATCCTTCTGTAAAAACAGCTTCTGTAGCCAGTATGACACGCAGCAGAACCAATTTGTTCTACTAAAAGAAGGATGGTATCTCTATCACAATCAATCCTTATGTCCTTTATTAACTGAACATTACCAGATTCTTCCCCCTTTTGCCAGAGTTTGTTTCTAGACCTACTAAAGTAATGTGCCTTTTTTGTCTTTAAAGTGGCCTCCCATGCCTCTTCATTCATATATGCAAGCATAAGCACATCTAATGTTTTATAATCCTGCACTATAACAGGAACCAATCCTCCACCTTTATCAAAATTTGGTTTCATAATTACTCACCTCTGCCCTTAGTTGTCCACATGCAGCACTTATATCCTGTCCTTTACTTTTTCGCAAGGTAACAATCTGTCCCTTGGACCTGAGATAGTCTTCAAAGGCAATGACTTTTTCTTCTTCAGGAGGAGCATAGCCTATATCAGGCCCTGGATTAAAACGGATAAGATTAATCTTGCACTTTATGTGGGATAAAATTTTATTTAACTCTCTGGCATGCTCCAAAGAATCATTTACACCACCAATCAAGATATACTCAATGGTAATTCTTTGTCTGTTTCTAAGAGGAATAGACTTAAGGAGCTCTATTAATTCATCCAGTTCCATTATTTTCGCCGCCCTGGGCATAATTTGTTCCCTTAGACTTTGATTCGGAGCATGTAGGGAGACGGCTATTGAACCTAAATCTTCTTTCGCAAATTCCTTAAGGGGCCTAGGTATGCCTACTGTGGAGATAGTTGTATGTCTATATGAAAAATCAAACCCCTGTTTATCCCTTAAAATATAAAGACTATTTTTTACGTTATCCCAATTAAGTAAAGGCTCTCCCATGCCCATGAATACGAGATTTCGTATCTTTAATTTTGCCTTAATTTCCTTTAAAAATGCCCTTGCTACAAGTATTTGTCCCAAAATTTCCCCCTGGGTGAGATTTCTGATAAATCCCATTTGTCCTGTACTACAAAATGTACACCCAAGGGCACATCCAACCTGGGATGACAGGCACTGGGTATAATGGGTCCTCTCTGGTATTAATACTGTTTCTATTATATTTTTGTCTTGTAAACTAAGCCCTAATTTAATTGTGCCGTCTTGTGCTGTCTTTACTGCACTTACCTTTGGCAACTCTATTTTAAAGTCCTCAGATAATCTAAAACGAAATCCCTTGGGAAGATTACTCATTTTATGAAAATCAAAAACTCCTCGTACATACAGCCAGTTCCATATCTGGGATTTTCGAAATTTAGGTTCTCCTATTTCTCTTAAATATTCTTCTATTTCACTGGATGATAGGTCTAAAATATTTCTCATAACCTGCACCTTATGCCCTTACCTGGGCAATTTTTTATGAAGCTCAGGAAAATCCACCAACAGATGAACAACTGTTTGCACTTGCAACTGGTCCTTGTTCAACCCCTTTGACATTTACTGCTGATAAGAGTTTTTTCACATTAAATGACCCACAATAGGGACATTTTACCTTATCATCCCCAAATTTTACAAGCTCTTCAAATTCCTTCTTACAATCTTCACAAATAAATTCAAACAATATCATGTCCCACCCTCCCTTTTAAAGATTTAATCCTCTATACTAAGATTTATACAAAGTCAAAAATGTCAAGACTACTCAAAACAGGCAATTGCCTCAATCTCAATTTTTGCACCTTTTGGCAGTTTTGATACTTGAATGGCGGCCCTTGCAGGAGGGTTGGTCTTAAAAAATCTGGCATAGACCTCGTTCATTTTCACAAAATCATTTAGATCAGTCAAATAGACAGTAGTCTTGACCACATTCTCATAAGTTAAACCAGCCTCATTTAAAATAGCCCCTATGTTTTTTAGTACCTGTTCTGTCTCTTCTTCAATGGTGCCTGTAACCATCTCATTTGTATCTGGATCTATAGCGATCTGCCCTGATATAAACATAAAATTTCCAGCAATTATACCCTGAGAATATGGGCCTATTGCCTTTGGAGCCTTATTTGTCTTTACTATCTTTTTCATCTAAAAAACCTCCTTTTTGTATCTCTTTTTCAAATAAATCATATTCGTTATATAAATCATCAATTAATTTTCTTAAGATTTTCCAATTATTAGACGCTGCAGCCTTTTCTATTTGTTGCAATAAAGCCCTTAATCTTTCAGCACCAACAGTGGCTGAAGATCCTTTCATAGTATGGGCTATTTCTTTTACCCTTTGTGCATTATGTCTCAGAAACTCTTGTTTAAGTTCCTGCATCCTAGATGGAGTGACTTTCATAAAGGTATGTAATGCCTTGCGCGCTATTTTTTTACTGTTTGCAAGCCGTTCTAAAACCCCGTCTAAATCAAATATTGGCAGATTTTCAAATTTGTTTTGAAGATCTTCATCTAATCCTGCACATTCCCTTCTTTCGTCCTGCTTTGAAAACTCTATCCCCTTTCCTCTAAGCCACTTTTTAACCACCTTTTTTAAATCCTGAACACCAACAGGTTTTGGGATATAGTCATCCATCCCCACTTCAAATGCTTTTGTTTGATGCTCTTTCATTGCATGGGCGGTAAGGGCTATTATTGGCACTTTAGGATTTTTAACCTCTGAAGTATTCGCCCTAATAATCTTTGTAACTTCATAACCATCCATGTCTGGAAGTTGTATATCCATAAAAACTAACTTGTAATCTCTATTCTCTAATAAAGTCAGTGCTTCACCACCTGTAGATGCAATGTCTACGGTAAAGCCCATGTTCTTCAACATTGATTTTAAAACCTCTTGATTTATTGGATTGTCCTCAACCACTAAAATCCTAATACCCTTTGGTACTGTTAAATCAACATCTTCTTTAGGTAAATCAATATCATAAGGTTTGTCTTTATCTTCAAACACTGCATCAGTTATAGTTGAGATAAAATCCCTAAATGATACAGGTTTAATTAAAAAATTAGAGCTGGTTATACTTTGTTCTCTATGTAATAACTCACTTAAGTTATAATAAGGAACAGTAAACACAATTGATGTATCACATATATCTGAGTTAGACTTAACCTGGTTACGAAAAACATCCCCATGCATATCATTTAGATAATAATCTACTATTACAACATGATATGGATCTTTTATCAAAAACGCACTTTTTAATTCTGAAATAGCCAAAACACCACTTATCTCGCCCTGAGCCCTGATGCCAATCCCCTTTAAAAAAGAAACCAGGTGTTTTAAAAAAGTAATATTGTCGTCAACTACTAACACATGAAGCCCTTTTATTTTTTCAGGAACATCAAGATGTTCAACCCTATCCTGGGGTAATTTAAGAGGCAAGGTAAACCAAAATTCTGACCCCTTGCCTTGTTCACTAAAAACCCCAATTTCTCCTCCCATTAGTTCCACAAGGTGCTTTGAAATTGACAATCCAAGCCCACTGCCTCCGTATTTCCTTGCAACTGTAGTCTCTGCCTGGGTAAATTTTTCAAATAACTTCTTGTGCTTTTCCTTTGGAATTCCAATCCCTGTATCTTTTACTGCAATTCTTATAGTCAACACATTATCTCTTTGCGATACAAAGTTTGTTGTTACTACTATTTCTCCTTTGTGAGTAAATTTTATGGCATTTCCAATTAAATTGTTGAGAACCTGTTTTATCCTAACAGGATCTCCAAACACCTTTACGGGAATAATTGGATCAATATAATTAATTAACTCTAAACCCTTTTGCTGGGCAGAAACCGCCATTGCCATTACTGAGTCTTCTATAAGTTCATAAATATCAAACTCTAATTCCTCTAATTCAAGCTTTCCCGCTTCAATCTTTGACAGATCCAATATATCATTTAAAAGAGCAAGGAGGGAATTGGCGCTATTTAGGGCAACTAAACAAAAATGTCTTTGTTCATCACTTAATTCAGTATCCTTTAAAAGGGAAAGCATACCTATTATACCATTCATTGGGGTGCGAATTTCATGGGACATATTGGCCAAAAATTCAGTTTTGGCCGTTGAGGCCTCTTCTGCCCTTATAAGCGCTTCCTGCAGATGCATATTTATCTCTTTCAATTCCTCTTCCATATTTTTCCTGTCACTAATATCGACCAATACTCCTTCAAAATGAGAGGCCTTTAAGTCTTCACCCTTTACAAGCCTTACACTCAGTGCAGCCCAAAACTCTGTCCCATCTTTTTTCCTGAGCTTAGCCTCAAACTTATCAACAAAATTTTGCTCCTTAATTAGTTTCAATAACTCCTTACTTTGCCTTTGATCTACAAACAATTGAGAGGAAATGTCAGTGTAAAAATCCAGTAGTTCTTCTGGATTATCAAAGCCTAAAAGTGAAACCAATTTTGGATTTACTGCAATGAAAGTTCCATCAATCCTAAGTTGAAATATACCTACCAAGGCATTTTCAAAAATAGATCTATATTTTTCTTCACTCTTTCTAAGTCTCTCTTCTAAGACCTTCCTTCTCTTTATCTCATTCTGTAATTCAATATTTTTCTGTTCTATTTCCCGTTGATATTTAGTTGATTCTTCTAATTTTGTTTTTAATACCAAATTTTGGGAATTTATTCTTTGAGATATAAAAAGTCCTATAAACAACAATATTGCTAAAAAAGAAAGGGATAATGGATATAACCATACTTTTAGACCTGCATTTTTATCATAGAGATGCATTATAAGGATGGAATAGCCACTGTCTTTTATAGGCGTGCTAGTAGCAATTACAAAACATTGTTTTGGATGTTGTTTTAACATTAAAAGGAATTTACTGTCGCGACATAATTTTTCAGGAAATCTTAAAAAGAAGTCTTGAGCGTCACAAAAAACATTTTTATTAAGATATATTGTGTGTTCTTTGTTCTTAAAAAAAATAAAGGTATCTTTTAGTGATAGTAATTTGTATATACTTTTGGGATTTATATGTATAAATATTTGTCCCACATACTTATTTTTAAAAAAATATGGGACAGAAAAAAATAACTCATACTTATTGTGAGTTTTATAAAAAAAGAAATAAGGCTCTGATCGTTCTTTAATCAATAACTGTTTCCAGTTAATATAATTGGATTCATGAAGATATTTTGGTTTCGTGTCTACTAATATTTTACCTGATGGATCTACAAACACTATACGTTGGTAAATATTCATTCCTTGCAATTTTTTACTAGTTAAAAGATATTTAAATTCTCTTTGAATGGATAATAACGAGGCTCTTAGGCCATATTCCATGGACATCCCAAGAGCTTTATTTTCAAAAAAACTACTAATACTCCTGGCAACACATAATTCATTTAAATCATTTTTTCTCTCTGTAAAAAAATAACTAAGGGCTATTACACGATTTTTTATATTTGATTTAATGCGTTCTGTATATGCCTTTTCCAAAGACACCTGTGCCCTGTAATTAAAAAAAACTAGAATACCAATAAATACCACCAAAAAAGATACAGCAATTAACAGTAAACTTTCTCTAAGCTTTGCGAAAAAATTTTTATCTGTCACCTTTTCTCCCATATCCAAAAAAATCAGGATAATAATCCAACACTGCAGGATAATATTTTTTTACTAATTTAATGTAAGTCCCATCTTTTTTGATTTTATCCAGAAACTCTTCAAAGGTCCTTTTCAGCTCAGCGGCATCTTTTCGAAATGCGCAGGCCATAACCTGTCTTTTTGAAAGAGGTCCTATGACTTTAATAAATCCAGGAAATTTTTCCAGGGCTACTAATGCATCTGGCACATCTAATAAAGTGGCATCTGCTTTTCCATTTATCACTGCAGGAGCCAGTTCATTTAAATTTTTATTAAAGTCTATTACCTTTGCTCCATATTCTTTAATACCATATAAAGATGCGTCAAGACATGTAGCTGGAACATTTAAAACAGACATTCCCCTTAATTTAAGAAGAACAGCTAAAATATCCTTGGAAATATCACCAGTTGGCTTAATTGGGGTCAATTTAGAGTCTGATCTGGATATTAGCCATATTTGTGTTGGAAAAACTGGAGATGAATAGGAGACCAACTTCTTTCTCCAATCGAGCACTGTAAGACCTGTTGCAATAATATCTCCTTTTATAGGAGAGTCCCCTATAATTTTTACCTGATTTCCCTTTACCTCAATCTTTTTTCCAATTAAATCAGGAATTACATGTTTCCAATCTGTCTTTACAAACTCGTATTTTACATTTATATATTTTGCAAACAATTTTACTAAATCAACAGAAAATCCGTCCCCCGCCCCTGTTACAAAATTGGCATACGGCACCCCTAGATGTCTTATGACCCCTCTTTTCTTTATATCAGTCAAATCAAATGCATAGATTGATTTTGCAGCAAGAAAAATAGCAAAAAATAACAACATTAATTTTGTAATTTTTCTATTATACATCTCTCACCCCCTTTATTTTTCGTAACAAACCTGATTTTTACCGTTCTTTTTGGCTTTATATAATTGCTCATCAGCACGATTTATTAGTTTATATAAATTATCTCCATCCCTATATTCTGCAACACCAAAACTTGCAGTAATCTTTTTTACTTTTGACACTTTTATCTTTTCTATTGAAACTCTTATATCCTCAGCTACAAATGATGCATCTCTCAAACCTGTCTCAGGTAATAAGATCACAAATTCTTCACCACCCCATCTGGCTGCAATATCAATTTTTCTTATTCTTTTCATTATTGTATTGGCAATATTTATTAATACTTCATCTCCAACATTGTGGCCATATGTGTCATTTATCTTCTTAAAGTCATCAATATCCAACATTATGATACTGAAAGTCTTGGAAAAACGTTTACACCTCTCCCTTTCTTCTTCGAATTTCTTTTCAAAGAATCTGCGGTTATAAAGTCCAGTCAAGGGATCTTTCATTGACAATTCTATCAATTTGTCTTGTAATTGTTTATACTTAGTGACATCAATCAGATAATGTAAATAAAGATTTTTATCTACAGGTATCCAAAAAACATCATAAGTTTTACCTTCTATATCAAGCTCCATTTCTTTAGGTTGTTGACTTATCAGGGCCTCATCTGCCATACAAAACTCACATTTAATTCCAGGGAGAATAATCCCTGTCCTCTCCATTGTCTCTTTTGCTTCTTGAGGAATATATTTTGAATCCAAAATAGATTTCCAGCAATAGTCTCCCACCCTTGAGCCCATCATTTCTGCGGCCTTATTTTGAGCAATAATCTTTCTCTCTTTGGTAACTAACCATGCAGGATGTGGTAAGCTCTCAAGTAAAATTTTACTTTTTCTTTGCTCTGCTTCTTTTGCAAGCTCAACCATCTTTTCTGAGGTTATATCTCTTAAAATCATTCTAACTGGACTATTTTTTCTCGGCTCAATAGGGTCAACCATCACCTGAAGCCATTTTTTCCCATTTTCAATATTTATAAGGAATTCCTTTAAATTGGCTTTACTATATTTGCTGCTCTCTTCTATTAAGGTAAGTAAGTCATATTTTTTTAATATGGATTTTACACAATCCCTCTCAAAAGACCCGCCTCCCATATAATTCAAAATTTCTTTGGCCTTTGGATTCATATACTCAATCTCACCTTTTGCAGTAAATCTTATAATTCCTACTGGTGCCGTCTCTGATAATTCAAAAATCAACCTATTTTTCCTTTTCAATTCTTTTTCAAGCATCTTCCTCTGAGTTATGTCTCTTACAATGGCGAGAACATAAGAACAATCTGAGAAATCAACTTTAGATAGAGTTACCTCACAAAACAGAATAGCTTCATCATTAAGCCTTTTGTGCATCCACTCAAAACGCTGAAGTCTTCCTGAGAAGGCACTATTGATTTTTTCTAATGCCAGTTGTTTTGATGGAATACCATTTGGTTGGAACTCTGGGGACAAATCATAGGGTCTTTTTCCTATTAACTCATTTTTTGTGCTAACCCCAAATAATTCTGACGCTCTAAAATTTGTATCTATAATTGTTCCGTCTTTATCTAATAAAAAAATTGCATCCCCTGCAGACTCAAATAGCACCTGAAATTTCTTTTCCAGAGTTAAGATCTCTCTTTCTAGCTCCCTCTGCTTTGACACATCAGAAACAATTCCCAACGCTAGCCATTCACCTTGAAATTTCAAGGGTTTTAATACCAGCTCTATTTTTTTCTCTCTACCACCTGCATTTACATTCAATTCAAGAAGTTTATGGAATTTTGGAGTCGTCCCTGTAGAGGCAAATAGCTTAAATTCTTCCTTAACCTCAGATAATACCTTATTATCTTTAATAAAAAGAGGGTGAAGCTCTTCGCAAATAAGGTCTTCTAATCTGTAACCTAAGATATCCTCAGCTACTCTATTACAAAAGCAAACTTTTCCCTCACTGTTTAAAACAACTATTGCCTCAGAAAAGGAATCGATTACAAGCTCCAAAAGCTCTCGCCTATCCCAATCTTTGCAACAACAATTTTTATTTCGGCTTATTTTATCTATTTTTTGTAATAAATTTATCTTTTCGTCCATAACACCCATCTCTCCCAAGTCAAACTACATTGTCCATAGATAAAGAGAAGTCTCCTTATCATATTCTCTTACAAAAAATCCTTTTTCAAATGGAATGATACAGTACTCAAACGCAAATACTGAACTCCCTTCATTAAGATGTCCTCCAAACACTTGCCCTTTCCTATCACCTAAAACAATATGTGCATGGATAAATGGCTTATTATCTTTTAATGATACATTACCTTTTAAAGATAAGACCTCCATTGGCTTGTCAATTCTATTTACAATGTATTCTTTGTTTTTCTGGTCATAATATCCAATTGTAACATATTCAAGAGCTCCTATTCCCTCAATGATTCCATTAACAACATTATTTTCCTCACATATTTTTGTGAGTTCTAAAATTAAATCCTTCCCTTTTAAAAGTCTTCCTACAATTACTTCATTTTTTAGATTAAATGTTTTTAAAATCATCTTCACTCTTCCTTTTTTTTACCTTTAATTTCTTTTCCATATAACAATATAATCCTTCACCTTGCAGGGCGGGTTTAAAACACATATTACAAGACTCACAAAGGGCATCTCTTAAATCCCCCTGTTTCCATCTAGCAATAAGATATGGTTCCCTGATCAATGGCCTTGACATACTCACCATATCGCAAGTATTATTTTCAATTAGCTCATTGCACACATCAAATTTTCTTATACCCCCCACTAAGATCAAGGGAACAGAGAGTTCTTGCTTAAATTGTTTTGCGTGTTCTAGATAATATACTTCCCCTAGCTTATTTGCAATCTTTTTGGTCCTTGAAGGAATCAACTCCTTGGATATGAGTGTCCCACCACTCATCTCAATTCCATCAATTCCATTTTCTTGAAGGAGCTTTGATACATAAAGCATCTCTTTAAAGGTCATCTGGGGATCTAAAAAATCCTCGCAATTTATCTTTGCTATGACAGGAAAGTCTTCTCCCACTTTCTCTCTTATCTTCAAATATACATCCATAAGAAGCTTTGATCTTCCCTTTATGTCTTTGCCGTACTCATCCTGTCTTTTATTAAAATATGGGGACAAAAATTGGCTTAATAAATACCCATGTGCTGCATGAATTTGGACTCCATCAAATCCAGCCAGCTTTGCCCTTTTTGCTGCTTGGGCAAATTTTTCAACCACATCATATATCTCATCTTTGGTCATTGCAATGGCCTTGGCAGATCTAAAATCGCTTTTTATTTCAAAATCAGAAGGCCCTATACCAGCTTCACCATGAGGGCTAAAATGAAAAATTCCACTGTGGGCAATTTGTAAAAATATCTTTGAACCGTATTTATGAACTGTTTCTGGAATCTTTTTAAGTCCATCAATCAATTTATCTGAATATACACCCAGTTGCCATGGACTTGCCTGACCTTTTTTGTCCACATATGCGTGAGATGTGATTAT
>JAMOQN010000098.1 GCA_027063985.1 Desulfohalobiaceae bacterium | reverse complement strand
CGCCTTCAGACACCTTTTTAGCAAATTCAATCATTTTTTTTGCAGGATTGATTATTGAATAGGTCAAAATTCCTCCAACTATAAGTGCAATAATAAAACTTATTACAAACCCCAATAAAGACTGTTTCTGGATTGAAACAACAGTAATGGCTGCTGTTTTTATATCAGTCTCAATATTTCTTTGGATGTCCTGATAAATACTTTCTATTCCTTTATCTATTGTAAAAAATTTTTTATTAAGAGCATTAAGTTTCCTATTCATTTGAGTGATACTATATTCTTTTTCAGATGCCTTTAAAATTAATTCTTTTATAAGACTGACATATTGATTGAATCCTACTTTAATCTTTTTTATCATATCTTTTTGTTTATTGTTAAGGTGTTCATCCTCCAACATAAGATCTAAAAAGTCATTTATCTCTCCTGCTTGTTCTAATAATTTTTTTTCCATTTTTTTAAATTTTAAAGGATCCTCCACTGCTAACACCAAATCTTTTTCCAAATGTTTAAATTGAGAAATAGTAGGTCTTACGTCTGACATAAGTTCAAGGGCAAATATATCTCCCCTAAAAAGATCCACAACACTCTTTTGCATTGTTTTTAATTTGACCTGATTTAAAGCAGAAATACAAGCAAAGATTGCCAAAATAACTCCTAATCCTACACCAAGTTTAACTTTAAAACTCATACTTCCCCCCTTTAAAATTTTTTTTATATTTATAAAAATTAAAACATATTTTTTACTAGTCAAGTTATCATCATTATACATGTATGTATAAATAACCACAAAATAAATTCAATAAAAAACTCCCTCTCTCCCCTTCAAAGAGAAAAGAGGGAGTTTTAAATAAGCCTTACTTTTGCTTATTTATTATCTTTTCTTTCTCATCTGCTCTGCCAGATGTTTCATTTCAACAAGGGTTTCTTTCATCCTTGCATAGCCATACCAGGTTGTATAATCGGGATTAATATGAAATGCTGCCTGGAAGGTCTTCATACGATAGTCCATGAACATTTCATATAGTTTTTGTTCAATAGGGGTGTTGACTTCATAAAATGTTAGAAGATCTGGATAAGGCCAAGTTGCCATATTGGTCTTCTTTGGAATAATTCCGTCTCTGTAAAGACCTGCTACCAATTCAATTGCCTCTGCAAAGATCTTATCAGCAGCCTTAATCATCATGTCTGCATTTTTTAGATTATTTTCTGCAAAATTGGCAGAATGACATTTTTCGCAGCTCTTTAACATCTTAGTCCTCTCAGCATTAAAACTAGCTTCATCTAACCTTGCCATGTTTGCCTTTTTCACGAGTTCAAGCCTAGGCGTAGGTTTTCCATCTTTGTCTAATACCCCAAGGCCTTTTAAAATTGTAACCCGATAACCCAGCCACTCCTTATCTTTTTCAGGTAATCTCAGGGCTAAAAATCCCCATCCAGTCATTACCCTGTGGTTACCATCTGGCATATGACAATCCTGACATGTAGGACCTCTATGGGATTTTCTATCTGTGAGATAAGCTATGCCGTGTCTGGAATGTGACCAGAATTCCCACTGGGCATGATCAAAGCCAGTATGGCAACTTGCGCATGTTTCAGGTTCTTTTGCTTCTTTAACAGAAAAGGCATGCCTTGTGTGGCAGTTTTGACAATCCATGCCGTATTTATAATATTTTCTGAATTCATTATTTCTTACGTGTTTGTCAGTGATTCCAAGGTTGTGACAACCATTACATCCTTTTTGTCCTGCAATAAATGCTTTTGGATGTTTGTGGGCAAAATCTGGAAAAGCTGAAATAGGCAAAAGACCCAGGGCATGCTTTCCACTCATGTACTGTTTTACTTGTTTTCTGTGGCACCTCTTACAGGTTGAAATAGTGGGCAGCAGGGCTTTATTAGCATCAGAAGCAGATTTGTGGGCCCTGCCATGGCAAGTAGCACAATTTAATCCAGCCTTGGACATTTTACTTTTGTGAAAATCTTTAATTATCCCTGGTGAAATTTTTGCGTGGCAGGATTCACAATTTGTAACACCTTTTGTAAAACCTTGAGTTGCAAATAACAATATAATTATTGCTATACAAATTAATCCTGAAGACGTTGAAAACTTGTTGCTTTTCATCGCTATCCCCTCCTTTTTTGATTAAAATTACAAAAAATTTTACACCAAACCGATTAAGTTTATTTATACATTAAAAATTAATTTTTTCCTCCAAATATGTAAGGTCCCTGTATGTTTCTCTTTCCCTGATTAGATAAAAACTATCACCAGATACCATAACCTCGGCAGCCCTTGGCCTTGAATTATACTGAGAAGACATGACAAATCCATAGGCACCAGCAGAAAATACACAAAGTAGCTCTCCAGCGTGGATCTCTGGAAGTTCCCTATCCTTGGCCAAAAAATCTCCACTCTCACAAATTGGGCCAACCACATCATATTTTTTAGGAGGCCTTCCCTTTGGGGTGACCTCTGAAATTCTATGATATGAGCCATATAACGCAGGTCTTATCAAATCATTCATTCCAGCATCAACAATGAGAAAATTTTTATTTTCAGTCTCCTTTGTGTAGATCACTTTTGTAACTAAAACTCCAGCATTACCAGCAATAACCCTTCCAGGTTCAAGTATAAGTGTTAAGGGATATCCTGTAAGGGATTTTGATAAGGCTTCTCCAAATTCCTTTGGATGGGGTGGCTCTTCTTCTTTGTATTGTATGCCAAGACCTCCTCCAAGATCTAAATATTTTATATTTATCCCAATTTCCTTTAGTTCTGAGTAAAGGATCTTTAATTTTTCCAATGCATCTAAAAAAGGCGTTATTTCAGTTAATTGGGAACCTATGTGGCAATCTATACCAATTGGCTCTACTCCTTTTAATTCTTTGGCAGACTTGTATGCATATATTGCATCGTTTATATCAATGCCAAATTTATTCTCTTTGAGTCCTGTGGATATATAAGGATGTGTTTTGGGGTCCACATCTGGATTTATCCTAAAGCTTATCCTGGCCTTTTTGTTTAAAGATAGTGCTATTTCATTAATCTTCATTAATTCGTCTAGGGATTCAACATTAAACATTAAAATATCAGCAAAAAGTCCTTCTTTTATTTCATGCTCCTGTTTCCCAACACCTGAGAATACTATTTTTTGAGGATCGATCTCTGCCCTAAGTGCTCTGTATAGTTCTCCTCCTGATACAATATCTGCCCCTGCGCCTTCTTCTTTTAAAGTCTTAAGCACGTGTATATTTGAATTACATTTAACTGAAAAACATATTATGTGGGGTATAGCATAAAATGCTGAGTCAAATGCATGATAATGCCTTTTTAAAGTCCTTGCAGAATAGATGTAAATAGGAGTCCCATATTCTTTTACAATATCTTCAACTAATACTTCTTCAGCCCACAATCTATTATCTTTAATTGTAAAATAGTGCATATCTGCCAACTCCTTTGTAATTATGTTGTATTAGAACGAATAGAAACATCACCATACATTATATTATGAATATTATTTTTTTCATCTAAAACAATTAAATTTCCATTTTCATCTAGGTCAATGGCTCTTCCATACAGTTTTTTGTCTTTAAAAAATACTATAATATCTTTGTCTATTGTATTGCTGAGCTCAATCCATTTTGTTCTTATAGATTTAAAACCTTGCTTTAGGTATATATCATACCAGTATTCAAGATACATTAATATATTTCCTAAAAGGTGTGCCCTTTTTAGAAATTTGCCTCCTTCTAAATATAGGGATGTAGTGTAATCTCGTAGTTCATGGGGAATGTCTGCTTTATCCAGATTTACGTTAATACCAATGCCTAAGATAACGTAATCAACAAAATCTGTATCACCAGACATTTCAGCTAATATGCCCACCACCTTTTTATTGTTAATTAATATATCATTTGGCCATTTTAATTGTGCTCGTAGATTTGTATAGGCATTTATTGCTTTACAAATAGCAACACCTGCTACTAGAGGGAGTTGCATAACCTCTAAGGGAGAGAGTTTGGGCCTCAAAATTATAGAAAATGAGAGAGATTTTTGAGGGATATGAACCCACTTTCTTCCACGTCTACCCCTTCCTTTAAGTTGTCTCTCGCACAAAATGAGTGTTCCTTCATCTTCGCTCTCCTCAGCAAGTTGCCTTGCCTTGTCTTGAGTTGATGAAAGTTCCTCAAAGAAATAGATTTTTTTCCCAAGTCTCTCTGTTCTCAAGTAAGGTTTTATAAGTGGTGGAATCAATACATCTGGAGTTGAGATGAGCCTATAACCCTTTTTAGCCGAGGACTCTATCTTAAATCCAAGCTGTTTTAATATTTTAATCTGATTCCATACCCATGTCCTGGAAATGTTCAAGTTTTGTGCTATTTCTTCTCCAGAGACAAATTCTCCAGATAATAATTGTTTTAATATGTATTCTAAAGGACTTTTTTTCATTGAAGGAAGTTATGGTTATAATGAGTTGACTCCCTTGACGCCATGTAGCAAGGCCAAAAACCCTCGCAAAATGGCGGTCAAGTGCACTCTATAGTTGAGCCATTTCTTCTTTATTTTTCATACTTAACTTTTTAAGCTCTGCATCTACTCTTTCTGACAAAAACATCTTCAATAATGACTGATAGGGAACTCCCTGTTTATTAGCCAATAATTTTAATTTATTCAATAAGTTTTCTGGCAACCTAAGAGAAATGGTTTTTATAGATGGCTTGAGCTTAGGCAAAATGACCTTTTCACCATTATTCCAATTAATATATTCAGTGGAGTCATGGGAATGCCAAAATTCCCTTTCCTGGGTTTCATCTTTAAATTTTGGGATACTCTTCCTTTTCATTGCAATGCCTCATATATTTTTCTTTCTTTTTTACTCATATCTCTAGCTGAAATAACCCTAATTTTTTGTAAATACAATAAATAGTTTTCTATTTAAATCAGTATGGCGCAAGGCATAATATCGAATTTCCCCTCTTGAATGTTTTTCATCAAGATTAACAATAAGAGGCTGATTGAAAAACATTTGTTCACATTCACTACTGGTCACCTTATGCTTTATCCAATTTTTATCTCTATTACCTTCATCCCATTCAAGGCATGTACATTCAAGGAGTAATTTTTTGTATTTTTCATCCATTTATTTAATATATCAAAAAAATATACATCAATCGAGCTAGACAAATCAAGATCTCTTTATTCTAATTCGTTGTTTTGCTAAATATAAAGTTATTAACGTATATTATGCAAGAATAATTTTAACAAATTATTTCTTGACTCTAAAACCTAACTCCAGATAATATATGAACAAATTAGAATAGGAGAATTATATGGAAATTCCGTTTATTGACCTTAAAGCCCAGTATTTAAGGATTGAAGCAAAGGTAAAGGAAAATATATTCAGGGTACTTGAACACGGCAAATTCATATTGGGACCAGAGGTATATGAGTTAGAAGAGGTTCTTACAAACTATGTTGGTACTAATCACTGCATTTGTTGTTCTTCAGGAACAGATGCCCTGCTTATGAGTCTAATGGCTTCAGGCATTGGCAATGGCGATATAGTATTCACCACTCCATTTACTTTTTTTGCAACAGCAGAGGTGATTGCACTTTGTGGAGCAATACCAATTTTTGTGGATATTGATCCTCATACCTTTAACATTGACCCTGAAAATCTAAAAAAGGCCATTTTGGCTGTAAAACAAAAGGATCCAACTATTTATCCTATCCCAGATGTAATTAAAAAAGATTCTAAGGAATATTATCCAAAGGCTATTATTGCCGTTGATATATTTGGTGTATGTGCGCCTTACAAGGAGTTAGAAAAAATTGCCCAGGACAATAATTTGATTTTAATAGAAGATGGGGCACAATCTTTTGGAGGAGAGTATCATTTTAATAAGGCCTGTTCCTTTGGTGATATTGGGTGCACTTCTTTTTTTCCGGCAAAGCCATTAGGTGGCTATGGCGACGGAGGTGCTGTTTTTACCAATTCAGAGAAGTACGCCCGCATGTTGAAATCCATAAGGGTTCATGGCCAGGGAGAAGACAAGTATGAAAATCTTAGACTGGGTTTAAATGCAAGGCTGGATACTATTCAGGCAGCAGTTCTTTTAGCAAAAATGGAGGTATTTGATGAAGAAATTGCAAAGAGGCAAGAAGTTGCCAAAAGATATAGAAATGGTCTAAAAGATATTGCTGAAATAAAACATCAATATGTGCCAGGAGATATTCAATCTGCATTTGCTCAATACTGTATCTTAGTAAAAAATAGGAATGAGTTATGTGAATTTTTAAAACAAAAAGGGATACCAACAGCAATTTATTACAAAAAACCCCTTCATTTGCAAAAGGCATTTGAGTATCTTGGATACAGACAAGGAGATATGGAAGTGAGTGAAAGGGTATCAGAAAATATAATGGCCATTCCAATGCATCCATATTTGGAAAAAGAAGTTCAAGATTATATAATTGATTGTATTTATAAATTTTATAACCAATAAAAATGGAGAGTAGGGACATGTTATTTGGAATTGATGTGGGTGGCACCCATACTGATGCTGTACTCATTGATAAGGAAGTGGGAGTTAGGGCATACGTTAAAATTCCCACAGACCCAGATGACCTTTTGGGTTCAATTAGAGGGGCTATTTCAGAAATATTATCTCAGGAAAAAGGTGTTGAAATCGAGAGATTTAATTTAAGCACTACTTTATGCACAAATGCGATTGTTCAGGATTTGCTAGAACCTGTAGGAGTGATAGTTAGTGCTGGACCTGGGATTGATCCCCATAAATTTTCCATTGGCAACTATTATGAGGTTATACCAGGTGGTCTGGATCACAGGGGAACAGAAATATACCCGCTGGATATCTCCCATGCAAATAAGGTAATTTCAAATTTACTAGATTATGGGGTAAAGGTTTTTTCAGTTGTCTCAAAATTTTCTCCTAGAAATCCAGTCCATGAAGAAAAGATCGCTGAGTTAATCCAGGATAAGGCAGATTTTATTACACTAGGTCACAAGTTATCAGGTCAATTGAATTTTCCACGGAGAATTGCAACTGCATATTACAACAGCGCTGTATGGCCTATTTTTGATAAATTTTTGGATTCTGTTAAAAGGTGTTTAGAAGAGTTTAAGCTTTCTCCTCAATTAAACATCTTAAAGGCCGATGGTGGCACAATGCCGTATAATACTGCTAAACGTATTCCTGTGGAAAGTATTTTTTCAGGTCCAGCAGCAAGTGTCATGGGAATCTTTGGTCTGTGTGATATTACAGAAGATACCATTGTCCTGGATGTAGGTGGAACCACAACAGATATTGGAGTATTGGCAGCGGGAGTCCCTTTAATTGAACCTGAAAATGTGCGGTTAAAGGAACGGCCTACATTAGTTCGTGCAATGAAGGTAAAGTCCATTGGTCTTGGTGGTGATTCTGCTGTAAGGGTAAATGGAGACAAGATAGAAGTTGGGCCAAAGAGGCTTGGTCCTTGTATGGCCAAGGGCGGAGATGTACCTGCATTTTTGGACGCTTTAAATTGCATATGCGATGAAACTTACGGAGATAAAGATGCCTCTTTTAAAGGTATGCATAAGATAAATGAAAATCTCAAATGTTCTCTGGAAGAGACTCCAATCAGAATTGTGGAACAGGGGTGTAAGATTTTAAAAAAAGAGGTATCTGAGTTTATTGATGAAATTAATGAGCGACCAATATACACCATACACGAACTTCTGGAATTCAGAAAAATAGAACCCAAAAAGATCTATTTAATGGGCGGTCCTGCAAATATCTTGAAAAAATTTATTGAAAAGGAATTTGGACTTCCTGTTGTTGTACCAGAATACTTTGGTGTAGCAAATGCCATAGGTGCGGCAATAGCCAGACCAACAATGCAGGC
Organism: Desulfohalobiaceae bacterium; assembly: GCA_027063985.1. Lineage (GTDB taxonomy): Bacteria > Desulfobacterota > Desulfovibrionia > Desulfovibrionales > Desulfothermaceae > Desulfothermus. The sequence continues at coordinate 6,682 of JAMOQN010000098.1, read as the reverse complement.
TGAACTATTTGCAGATACAGAGAAGAAAATAATGACCATTCCTGTACTTGGAATAAAAGAGAATATTTCCAAAAACTACAATCTTAAAGTAGCAAGAAAAGATATACAAAAAAATATGTCAATATATATAAGGGAAAATTTGGGCTGGGATATAGATTTATCTGAATTAGAGATAATTTTTGAGAGCTCCATGAATATGGTAAAGGATGTATTTACTGTGGGACAGGATATTAGGGTAAAATGTCAGGTAAAACCTGGGATATGTAAAGACTATGAAAACGTGGTGAGGTGTGTATGCAACAGGTAAAAAATAAGTTAGGGGTAGTTTTTTTTCCTGCCTTTGATTGGGCTATTTCTCCAACACATCCAGAGAGGCAAGAAAGGCTATTATATACAATGGATCAATTAAAGGAAGAAGGGGTGTTTGATATTCCTGGAATAAGGGAATATAAGCCAGAATTGGCCTCAAGACAGGAGATAGAAAAGGTTCATTTTTGTTTTCCAGATGTTTTGAGCAATATAACAGATTCCCATCTAATTTCAGCAGGAGGGTGTATTAAAGCCGGAAAATTGGTTATGGAGAAAAAGGAAGATAAGGCCTTTGCCCTGGTTAGACCTCCTGGACACCACGCAATGAAAGTAGTTCATGGTGGGAGGGGATTTTGTAATATCAATATCGAAGCTATTATGATAGAATACCTACGGGAAAAATATGGGGTAAAAAAAGTGGCAATAGTGGATACAGATTGTCATCACGGAGACGGTACCCAGGACATATATTGGCATGACCCAGATACACTTTATATCTCAATCCATCAAGATGGGAGGACACTCTATCCAGGTACAGGATTCACTTCCGAAATAGGAGGCCCAAAGGCTAAGGGGAAGACCATTAATATCCCTCTTCCACCAAATACTAGTGATGAAGGTTTTTTATATGCCATGGAAAACGTTGTTTTACCCATACTAGATGATTTCGCTCCAGACTTAATAGTAAATTCAGCTGGCCAGGACAATCATTTCACGGACCCAATAACAAATATGAATTTTTCTGCAAGAGGATATGCAAAATTAAGTGAAATGTTAAAACCAGATTTAGTGGTACTAGAAGGAGGATATTCAATTCAAGGCGCCCTGCCTTATGTTAATCTTGGAATTGTTTTAGCCCTTGCTGGGCTGGATTATTCCTATGTAAAAGAACCAGATTATGATCCCAAAAAATTTGAAATGGATAAACGCACAATGGATTATATAAAAAGAATATGTGAAACTGCCCGTAAAAATTATTTTTCTCCTCCACAATCAAGTATAACCTTAGAGAAAGATGGAAATTGGATTGTAAGAAATAAAGAGATATTTTACGATACTTCATATATTGTTGAAAGGCAAAAAGAATATATACTAGACTGTGAAAATTGCAGGGGAGTGTTAAAAATTGAAAGCAGTTCCAGTCGTGTAAAAAATTGCCTTGCAATAGAAGCGCCTATAAATTGTTGTGAAAAATGTTTAAATACAGCTTATATGGAATATGATAAGGCAAAAGAAAAAGGTTATTCACATATTCAGTTCATTGATAGAGTGAATAAAAAAGTACTTAGATAAAAGGTAAAAAAATGATATCAGAAAAGGAAAGGGAATATTTAGTAGCAATAGTTAATTCTATTCCCAGGGAACTGGTAGTTATATCTCCTGAACTTAGAATTGTTGCAGCAAATGACTTTGCGAAAGATATTTATGGCGAGGATATGGTGGGGAAAAAGTGTTACCAGGTTTATTATGGTATAGATACCCCTTGTTCTAAGTGCAAAATAATACAACTGCTCGATGGTGAAGAAAAAAGAAAAGATTTAAAGAATCTTTATATGGAGGAAGAAGTCACACTATTTCCTTTGGTTGGTACGGATTGTGATCCATGTATGGTCAAATTGGATTTTGATATAACAAAGATAGGAAAGCTTGAAAAGAAATTATATCTTTCCAATACGTTTCTACATAATTTAATATTAAGTGCAGTTGATGCAGTTATTGCCGCTGATAAAAAGGGAAAAATCTTTATTTTTAATGATGCTGCATCGAAAATATTGGGTTATAAAAGGGAGGAGGCATTAAACTCTGTTGATATTAGAGACCTATATCCTGGAGATGGTGCAAGGGATGTTATGAAAAAACTCAGAAGTAAGGAATATGGAGGGCCTGGAAAATTAAAATCATACAGGGTGAATCTGGTTGCAAAAAATGGAGAAATTATTCCAGTTGAGCTAAATGCCTCTATTGTCTATGAAAATGGTGTAGAGGTCGCAACTATTGGATTCTTTAGGGACCTACGTGAAACCCTGAAGATGGAAAAAGAATTAGAAGAGACTAGGATGCAGCTCTATCAATCGTCAAAAATGGCAGCTATTGGAAATCTGGCAGCAGGTGTTGCCCACCAATTAAATAATCCTTTAAGTGGCATACTTCTTTTTACTGAACTATTATTAGAAGAAGATTTAGATGAGCACATAAAAGAAGATCTAATTAGGATACTTGAAAATGCCAGAAGGTGTAAAGATATAGTAAAAGAACTTTTGGAATTTTCACGACGCTCAAATAATAAAGATTATTTTGTGAATGTGAATAAGATCATTGATAGGGCTATATTCTTGCTGGAAAAGCATCCCTTATTTAAGTCAATTGAAATAATTAGGGATTATACTGACAACATCCCAGAGATAAAAGGCGATCTCCAACAGTTAAATCACGTTTTTATGAATATTATCTGGAATGCAGCCCAGGCAATGGAAGGTAAAGGGGTCTTAAGCATTAAGACAAATTTTTTGAAAGATAAAAATACAATTAAAATCTTATTTTGTGATACTGGCCCAGGGATTCCCGAGGATATTTTACCCAATATCTTTGATCCATTTTTTTCAACAAAAAAACAGGGGGAAGGGGTTGGGCTCGGTCTAAGCATTGCTTATAGGATTGTAGAAGGTCATGGGGGCAAAATATTTGCTTATAATAAAAAAGATGGTGGTGCATGTTTTGAAATAGATCTTCCTGTCTCGCAATAAAATACGTATAACCCTAAATTTAATCAAGAGATTTCTATTTAGATGTGGAGTAATTTAAGATGGAGTCAATTAAAATTTTAGTAGTAGATGATGAAGAACATATAAGGATAGCGCTTAAAAGGATTTTAAAAAGACTTGATTGTGAAGTATATGTAGCAGAATCTGGTGAAGTTGCATTGGATATAATGAAAAATCAGACTATAGATCTGGTGTTACTAGACCTTAAGATGCCTGGAATAGATGGAATGGATGTATTAAAGATTATAAAACAAGAGTATCCTGAGACTATGGTAATTGTTATTACTGGTTTCGCCACATTAGAGATTGCTGTTGAATCAATGAAGCAAGGTGCTTATGACTTTATACCAAAGCCCTTTGACAAAGAACATATATTACTTGTTGTTGGTAGGGCCATTGAGAACATAAGATTAAAGAGAGAAAAGGATAGATTAGATAAGGAAAAACAGGATGCACTTTTAGATTTAATTACTGAAAAAAGTAGATTAAAGACAATCTTAGAGGCACTTCCAAACGGCGTTCTGGTGACCAACAACAAAATGGAAGTGGTGCTTATAAATCCTACAATTAGAAAACATTTTAATATACCTGAGGATATAGAGCTTGGAAAAAATATATCTTCTTACATACAGGATCCTTCCATAATAAATTTTATTTCTACAGAGATGAATGAGTATGAAGGAGACTCAAAGGAATTTAAGATATCTGATGATTTATATCTACTTGTAAAAAAAAATAGTATCCTTGCCAAAAACCACAAATTCCTGGGGTATGTCATAATTTCAGTGGATATAACTCCATTAAAAAAATTGGATCAATTGAAGTCTGAGTTTGTGGCCAAAGTTTCTCACGAACTCAGGGGTAGCCTTTCCACAATTCATGAACAAATTGCCATGGTTTTGCAGGATCTTTTTGAAGATCCTGAATTTAAGGCCGATAAAAGGATATTGGAAAAGGCAAAGCAGAGGACCAGGGTGCTTACTGAGCTCATAGAAAAACTTCTGGACCTATCTAGAATAGAGTCTGGAAAGGTCTATGTGGACATTAAAGAGATTTATATTGGAGAATTTTTGAGTTCCTTTTTTGAGGATTGGAAGGATCAGGCACAGATCAAAAACCAGAAGATAACCCTGGAATTAGATGTAAATGGAGATTTTAAGATAAAGGCCGATCCCAGGGCACTTAAGATCCTTTTCGATAATCTTGTTAACAATGCCATAAAATATACGCCTGAGAAAGGGGAAATATCCATTATTACAAAAAGAATGGATAATAAGGGAATAGTTGAGGTGAAAGACACAGGAATTGGAATTGATAAAGAAGAGTTAGATAAGATTTTTAATAGATTTTATAGAATAAGAAATGAACAGACAAAAGAAATTTCTGGGACTGGATTGGGTTTATCCATAGTAAGGGGCATAGTTGATGATTTAGGTGGTAAAATAGAAGTAAGCAGCACTCCTGGCAAGGGCAGTACATTTCGGGTGATATTGCCTCTATTGAAAGAGGAAGATAAGAAATAAATCTTAACGCTTTTATATCCTTATTCCTCTAGTTTTTACTTACCAAGTATTTCGAATAGTTAAAACCAGCCTCAAAACAGTTTGAGCACTAGTATAGTTCTTTACTTACCCAATATGTATTAATTTGTAAAATTTTTTGATAATTGTTTGATTTTGCTTATAGAAAATATTAAAAAGCCATAAAATTATTGGTTATCAAAGATATCTTTAAAGAGCTTTTAATGGGATATCAATTTTGGTTTTTTAAAAAATAAAATTGTCAAATACTAACTTAATACTTTAAAAAAAAAAATGTTTGTGTTATGTGTCACTATAAATTCATGAGGTAAGTATTGTTTATAATCTACTGAACTTCTTTAAAAAAATCAAATAGAGACAAGGATTGTTTGGTTATATTAATGTGTTATTCATAAACCAGGAGGGTAAAAATGATCGTTGGAACAAGGAAACCATTGGAAGAAATCAAGGCTATGATCTCTCCGTACAAAAAAGTCCTAATTGTAGGATGTGGAACATGTGTGGCAGTATGTTTGGTTGGTGGAGAAAAAGAGGTAGAGGTTTTGAAAAATGAATTGTCATTGGCCATGGGAGATAAGATCTCCTTTGATGGAATAACCTTGGAACGCCAATGCGACAAAGAATTTTTAGAACAAATAAAGGATGTGGCAGACCAGTATGACGCATTTTTGTCCATGGCGTGCGGAGCAGGGGTTCAGTTTTTATCAGAAGTGTATCCAGAAAAACCAGTATTTCCAGCAGTAAATACTACATTTATAGGGATTAATAGGGCCGTTGGATGGTATGAAGAAAGGTGTCGTGGATGTGGTAATTGTGTACTTGGTATTACTGGCGGAATATGTCCTGTTACTATGTGTGCCAAAAGTCTATTTAATGGACCATGTGGCGGCACTAATAAAGGAAAATGTGAAATAGATGAAAACCAACCATGTGCGTGGTACCAGATTTATGAAAGATTGGAAAAGCAAGGTAGACTTGATCAAATAATGGATGTGATCCCTGCCAATAATTGGGAAAATCAAAGGCCAAGGACAGTTATACAACCAGGGTATGAGAACCTATATGATACTTCTTCTTCAAAATAAAAATAGGAGGGATATTAATGTACAAGAGAAATATTGAAGAAAGCAGCAAATTGGAACGGGTGTTAAGGGAAGGACATTTTGCTTTTACTGCGGAACTCGGACCTCCTAGAGGAGCTAATATAGAAAAGGTAAAGAAAAAGGCGTCATATTTAAAGGGATATGTGGATGCAGTGAATATCACAGACAATCAGACCGCTATTGTAAGGATGTCAAGCTTAGTGACCTCTCTACTTTGCCTGGAAGAAGGATTAGAGCCTGTTTATCAAATGGTGTGTAGAGATAGAAATAGATTAGCTATGCAGTCTGATATATTAGGCGGATATGCAATGGGTATCCGAACTATTCTCTGCCTTTCAGGGGACCACCAAAAATTTGGAGATCATCCCCAGGCAAAGGGAGTGTATGACCTGGATTCTATGCAATTAGCAGCAATGGTAAAGAAAATGAGGGATGAGGGCAAATTTCAAGGAGGAGATGATATAGACGTTCCGCCTAAAAAAATATTTATAGGCGCTGCTGCCAATCCATTTGCTGAACCATATAATTGGAGGGTCTACAGACTTGCAAAAAAGATAAAAGCAGGGGTAGATTTTATACAGACCCAGTGCATATATAATATGGAGAGATTTAAGGAATGGTTAAAACGGGCCAATGATATGGGACTTACAGAAAAGGTATATATCCTCGCTGGGATCACACCATTAAAGAGCGTTGGCATGGCTAGATACATGCAGAACAAGGTCCCAGGAATGGATGTTCCTGAAGAGCTGATAAAACGACTTAAGGCTGCAGGAAAAGAAAAAGCTGCTGAAGAAGGAATTAAAATAGCCTGCGAACAAATAGAAGAGTTTAAAGAGTTAAAAGGAGTTGCTGGAGTCCATTTAATGGCCATAGAATGGGAACATAAGGTCCCTGAAATTGCTGAAAGGGCGGGTTTATTACCCCGACCAGAGGTCTAAAAACAAAGAGGAGAAGATAGATATGA
>JAMOQN010000097.1 GCA_027063985.1 Desulfohalobiaceae bacterium | reverse complement strand
AATTGCTAGTATTATTAAAGAATACAAGGTGTCCATTTATCCTCCAATTTTAAAATAATTTTTCGCCAGTTAGCCTAAAATAGGCTTCTAAATATTTATTTTTTGTGTTTTCTATAATTTCCTGTGGTAGGCGGGGGGGAGGGGATTTTTTGTCCCAATTTTTACTTAGCCAATCCCTTAAATATTGTTTGTCAAAACTTTTTTGTGGGCGTCCTTTTTCATATTCATCCTTTGGCCAGAACCTGGAAGAGTCAGGGGTGAGAACCTCATCTATTAACACTAGCTTTCCATCAATAAGTCCAAATTCAAATTTTGTATCAGCTATTATAATGCCTTTAGAAAATGCATATTCAGTGGCACTATTATATATTTTTATTGATATGTCTTGGACCTGTTTGAAATTGTCTTCACCTATTTTTTCTGCAGCCTGTGTAAGTGTTATATTGACATCGTGTTCACCAATCTCTGCCTTTGTTGATGGAGTGAATATAGGTGTTGGGAGTTTTTCTGATTCAACAAGCCCGTCAGGCAATTTATGTCCACAAACTGAACCTGTTTTTAAATAGTCTTTCCAGCCAGATCCTGTTATATATCCCCTAACAATACATTCTATTTCCAAAGGTTTTGCTTTTTTAACAATTACTGCCCTGTTATCCAACTCATCTTCATACTTTTTTAAATTATGAGGAAAATTTTTAACATCAGTCTCAATCAGGTGATTTGAGACTAGGTGTTTAAATTTTTCCATCCAAAAAATGGTAAGTAAATTTAAAATAACCCCTTTATAGGGGATAGGGTCAGGTAATACTACGTCAAATGCAGACATCCTATCAGTAGTGACAATCAGAAGCTTATCCTTATCAATTTCATATATGTCCCTGACTTTACCCCTGCTGACTAAAGGATATTCAGAAATTTCTGTCTTTGTTACTATCTTCACTTAGTTTCCTCCACTATCATTTATTTCTTATCTCAGCACTCTTTGCATGTGCATCCAAGCCTTCTAATCTGGCCAATCTGGCAATTTTGGAGCTGTTTTTCTTTATATAATCTTTTGATGCCCATATGAAGTTGGTCTTTTTATAAAAGGTTTCTACAGAAAGTCCAGAAGAAAATTTTGCAGTAGAGGTAGTAGGCAAGACATGGTTTGGACCTGCAAAATAATCACCTACTGGTTCTGGGGTATTTTCACCTAAAAATACACAACCTGCATTTTTTATTTTAGGAATAATTTCCCAGGGATTCTTTATATGGACTTCTAAGTGTTCAGGTGCCAGATCATTTGCCACTTCTATGGCCTTTTCTAAATCAGATACGATTATAATGCCACCCCATGAACTCAAAGATTTTTGGGCAATTTCTTTTCTTTCTAACTTATCTAGCTGTATTTTAATTTGTTCATTTACTTTATCTGCTAATTTGGTCGAAGGAGTAATAAGTATAGAACAAGCCATTTCATCATGTTCAGCTTGGGATAAGAGGTCTGCAGCAATAAAATCTTCTCTGGCAAGTTCATCTGCAACTATTACAATTTCAGATGGCCCTGCAATCATATCAATACCAGTGTTTCCAATTAAGAGTTTTTTTGCAATTGTCACATAAATATTCCCTGGTCCAACTATCATATCCACCTTAGGAATGCTCTCTGTTCCATAGGCAAGTGCCCCTATTGCCCATGCACTTCCAATTTTATATATATCATAGACATTAAGTAAATTAGCGGTTGCAAGAATATATGGGTTTATGTCTCCAGATTTTGATGGAGGAGTAACAACTACAATTTTTTTCACCCCAGCAATCTTTGCAGGAACAGCATTCATAATCAGTGTTGAGATAAGGGGAGTGGTTCCCCCTTTTCCTCCTGGAACATAGAGTCCTACTTTTTCAATTGGGGTGATTAGCTGACCTAAAATTAGTTCATCCCCTTGGGGTTCTAGCCATGATTTTTGTTTTTGATAATTATGAAATTTTTTGACATTGGATATTGCCTCTTTTAATATATCAATATCTTCTTCAGGGATTTTTTTTAGAGAGTCTTCTATTTCTTGTTTTGGGACCTTTACATCTTTTATAGAAAAATTAGGACAGTCAAATTTTTGGGTCATTTCTTCAACATACTTATCTCCTTTCTCCCTTACTTTATTTAATATTTCTCGTACCTCATTTTCTAATTGGATGTTAGTTGTTTTTCTTTTTTCAAGGATGTTCTTATAACTGGGTAATTCTCTATATTGAAAGACTTTTATCATAATAAAGTACTCCTTATATTGGATATAAATTTCTATTAAGCCTAAAAGGATTAATTGTTTTTTGGGAAAGAATTGCTTTAATGAATAGTGTTGTAACCTATTATTATAATTCAACCTGTTTTAATTTTTCCTCAAATTCAGATAAAGAATTTACTCTAATAGCCAGTTTAAGCAAACTTTTTAAAAGCTCTCTGTTGACGATCCCCTTTATTTTAACAGACAAGTCTGGCTTAATGAGTCCAAACCTCTCTATCAAGGCCTCAAGAACCATTTCTTGGGCCTCTAAAATCATGCCTTCCATGCGACCTTCCAAACGACCTTCCATACGACCTTGTTCTATCCATTTTTCTGCAAGTGTTGGCATAATGATTCGTGATTAGTGATTAGAGGAAAAGGGCCAGCCAAATAATGTTTAACCTTTCAAAAATCTAGAACCTAGAACTTAGAGGTTGTCAAGTTGTTTTAATTTTTCCTCAAATTCCTGTATGGAATCGACTCTAATAGCGAGTTTATGCAGGCTTTTTAAAACCTCTCTGTTTACAATTCCCTTA
>JAMOQN010000096.1 GCA_027063985.1 Desulfohalobiaceae bacterium | reverse complement strand
TTTTTCTATGAGTTTTTCAAACTCTTCTTTTGTTATAAATACATAGTCTCTGCCATCAATCTCTCCTTCACGGGGTTTTCTCGTTGTGTAAGAGATTGAAAATTGTATATTGGGAAATTCTTCAATAAGCATCTTTACAAGTGTTCCTTTACCAGCTCCAGATGGACCACTAATAATCAGGGCAATTCCCTTATTTTTCATCTCCATCTCCTTTTTCCACAGCTACCCTCTGGGATATGGTCTCAGGATGAAGGGAAGACAGAAACACATGGTTTGAATCTGTGACTATAATAGACCTTGTCTTTCTCCCATGGGTTGCATCAATTAGTCTATGATCGTCTCTTGCCTCCTCCTTTAACCTCCTCATTGGAGAAGAATTGGGATTAAAAATCCCCACTATTCTGGATGCAACTATATAATTCCCAAAGCCTATATTTATAAAGTGCTCCCGCATAACCTTACTCTAGATTTTGTATTTGTTCTCTGATCCTTTCAAGTTCTGTCTTAAATTCAACAACCAATGAACTTACTTCAGCACTCTGAGCCTTATTACCCAGGGTATTGATTTCCCTAAAGCATTCTTGACAGAGAAAATCCAGTGGTCTTCCAACATATCCTTCAGAATTAAGCAGATCTAATATTGCGTTAAGGTGGGATGTTAGCCTAACCAACTCCTCTGATACGTCCAATCTATCTGCCATAATTGCCAGCTCTTGCATTAGTCTGTCTTGTTCTACCTCTATATCAATTCCCTTTAAAATTTCCCCAACCCTTTGTCTTAAGAGCTCAAACTTCCCTCTCACCAGCCCCTTGGTTATTTGCTCAATTTTGTCCCTAATATCTATCAGTTTGTTAAGTCGGGATTTAAGATCTAAAACAAGGTCATGTCCTTCCCTTTCTCTAAACTGGTTCCAGGACAAAAGGGCCTTTTCAAGGCCATTTTTCAGTCTATCAACCAGCTCAGATTCTGCATCTATAGCAGATTCCGTCCAAAGGCCAGGAATTGAAACAACCCTGTTATAATCAGGAACAAACACCTCACCATTTTCTTTAGCATACCTTTTTAAAAATCCAAACAAGACATCTAGCAAAGTCTCATTTATTTGAAATGGGACTTGATCCTGTTTAAGTATTTTAAGCCCCAGATATATATCTATATTCCCTCTACTTACAAATTTTTTTACTTCTCTTAAGAAAATATATTCAACGGATCTCAAAAAAGAGGGTATTTTAAATCTCACCTTTAAATTCTTTGAATTTACACTCTTTATCTCCCAATGTTGCATACAAATCTCATCATTTAATTCATAAGAACCATAGCCAGTCATTGACTTAATCATCTATTTTCCTTTAACTTCTTTTTATAATTCTCCCTGAGAAACAAAAGAATTTCCTGAAGCTCCTTCCTAGCATAATCTGGATATGTCCAGGGAAGGATCTGCCACCTCCCCTTTTGAAAGATCAGGGTAAGGTCAGCCCAAATACCGTCTTTTAAATAAATCCTATGAGTATATTCTTTTCCCGTAGCTAACACAAACCTCTCAAAAGAGAGAATACCAGGATCTAAATTAAAGATCCTTGATCCATCTTGTCTTGCATATTTCTTTTCTATCTCATTGGTTGTTAATTTTATATCAGCCAACTTATCAGGTGAAATAAGATCTTTAAAGGACAGAATACGCCTATATATGGGAGTTCCAAGTTCCCTGTCATAATAGGTGGTCTCTGTAAATAAAATCATGGGAGATATATATTCAATCTCTCCCAGGGCATCTTTTAAATCTTCCTGTAGCTTGGGCCAAAATTGATCCCATTTGCTTCCTAAGATAGATAATACTAAAAGGACATCTTTTGGTTTTTTGGGTACACTCATTTTATATCTGTTTAACAATCAAATTTAATTTATCAAGATCAACGGACATAGGTACAGCTTTAATTAACTCTCCCTTTTTTAAGGGTATAGAACTTTTTTTATTTATTTTACAGATAATATAATATTCATTCATACCCACCAATTTTTCTGTATCTTCAACAATAACATTTACCTGGTCCAAAGAAAGAAGTCTTTTTAAAAAATTTCTCTTTTTCTCTAAAAAGAGTTCCCTTAACAAAAAACTCCTTTTTTGTTTAATATGTTTTGGAACTTGAGATGGATATTTTGCAGCTGGGGTATCTGGCCTTTTGGAATATTTAAACACATGACCATAGGTAAAGGACATTTTTTTACAAAAATTATAAGTATCCAGAAAGTCCTTATCATCTTCACCAGGAAATCCCACTAACACATCACATCCAAGTCCAAAAACTGGCCATATCTCTCTTAATTTATAGATAAAATCTAAAATATCATCTGGAGAATAATGGGACCTCCCCATCTTTTCCAAGATCTTTTTACTTGCTGACTGAACTGACACATGCAAATGCGGTGCAATTTCAGGACATTTGCTAATTACATCTAAAGCTCTATTATTTAGAAGAGATGGATCCAGTGAACTTATCCTAATGCGTGCCCCTTGATATTTTCTAACGAGCTTTGTTGCAACCACTTCTATAAGACCCCATACATCTAATTCTTTTCCTAAATAATCGCCTTTAAACTCCTTTAAATTAATCCCACTAATTATAATCTCTTTAAAACCTGCATCTAAAATTCTTTTTACTTCTTCTAAAATAGATGCAACGTCTCTACTCTTAGAAGGACCACGTGTTAAAGGAACAATACAATATTTACAATAATGGGAACAACCATCTTGTATCTTTATAATAGGTCTTGCCCTGAAATAATCCTGTATTTTCAAGGAAAAATTAT
>JAMOQN010000095.1 GCA_027063985.1 Desulfohalobiaceae bacterium | reverse complement strand
ATTCTGAGCCAGGATCAAACTCTCAGGTTATTACTATATAACCTCCTGCCCTATCCCATAAAGAATAGAGCACCTATCCTTACCTGTCCTCCCCATTCCTATAACTATCTACTTTGTCAATGAACTGGAAAATTAATTATACTCACAACTTTTACATTGTCAATATTTTTTTTAATTTTTTTAAAGAGTCTTTTTACTCGCGTTGAGGAAGATATGTATAAGTACTTTTAAAACTCCTGTCAATAATTTTTTTTAAAAAAATTATTTTTAAAATCATCCCTTAAAAAACTGCGTCAATCAACAAATTATCTCTATGCACAACTTCTTCAGGACATGGATCCCTTGTTATTAATTCTGGAACATCTCGTGTATTTTTGCCTCCGATTATCTTTAACTCTTCACTTGAATAATTACAAAGACCTACACCAATCTCTGCCCCATCTTCAGATAATATTTTAACCAGAGAATTTTCTTCAAAATTACCCAAAACTCTTACAATTCCTGCTGGCAACAAACTTTTTCCTTTAAATAAAAGGGCATTTTTTGCGCCTAAGTCAACGACAATAGTGCCTTTTGGTTCTAAATTGTAGGCAAGCCAAAACTTTCTTCTGGGTACAATATTTTTGCACGGTTGTATCCATGTGCCATGAATTTCACCACTAAATACCTTTTCTAAGACAAAAGGAATCTTTCCCGAGACGATCAATGTGGGAACCCCCAGTTGTGCGGCCCGCTTTGCTGCGAGCAACTTTGAATACATTCCACCTGTCCCACTTAAAGTCTTTCCCGTACACATAGATTCAATATCAAGGGACATGATGTCATCTATAAAATGAATAGGTTTTGCATTTTTATCTTGATCGGGATTAGAGGTATAAACTCCTTTAGCAGAAGTAAGATTTATAAACAGATCCGCCCCCACTAAATTGAGTATTAAGGTAGCCAAATAGTCATTGTCTCCAAATTTTAATTCTTCCACAACTACTGTATCGTTTTCATTTACAATTGGTACTACCCCTTCTGACAAAAGCGTAGAAAAGGTATTCCTGGCATTTAAAAATCTTTGCCTACTCTTTAAATCATCTTTAGTAAGCAGGATTTGTGCTGTAATCTTATTATATTTTTCAAAGGCCTCATCGTATATGTGCATAAGTCTGCTCTGTCCAACAGCTGCTGCGGCCTGTTTTTTTTCTAATGGTAATTTCCCTTTCAGGGAATATTTCAAATAGGTTGCTCCTGTTGCCACAGCACCTGATGAGACCAGGATCACCTTTTTCCCCATATCGTGGATATTGGAAATTTGATCCACCAGCCTATTTATGACTCTCAAATCCAATCCCTTGTCACCATTGGTCAAAACAGCACTTCCTACTTTTAAAACTATAAGTTTTGCATCCTTAAGAGTATTCTTAATTGTACTTGCGATTGCCTTATCTTTTGTCTTATCCTCAAGCCCCATTTAAAATCACCTATTGCTTAACTTGATTTCATGGCAAGTTCATTTTCATTACTTTTAAATAACATAACACCTTTAGCTAATATAAAATAGTGGGGACGTAGCCTTTTACCTCAAGCCAAATTTTTTCCATTACCTTACTTAGTCCCTCTTTTGTCTTTAAAGACAAAAGATAAACCTCTTTAGATAATTTTTCCAACTTCTTTTTTAAATACCTTTTTTGTTCTTCATCAAGCAGATCTATTTTATTTATTACCTGAATCTGAGGCTTTGAAACAAGGGCAGGATCAAACCTATAAAGCTCTTCATTTATTAGCTCAAATCCATCTAATGGAAAATCCAAGGATATTTCTTCAACGCTTAAAAGATGGACCAACACCTTTGTTCTCAGCACATGCCTTAAAAATCTATCTCCCAATCCTTGGCCCTTGTGAGCTCCTTCTATTAGACCCGGAATATCAGCAATAATGATTCGTTCACCCACATCTCCTTCAACCACCCCTAGTTGAGGAGTGAGCGTAGTAAAAGGATAAGAGGCAATCTTGGGCCTTGCAGCTGAAACCTTTGAGATAAAAGTAGATTTACCTGCATTTGGAAGTCCTATTAAACCCACATCTGCAATCAACTTAAGCTCCAGAAAAAGGCGCTTTTCTTCGCCCTCTTCACCTCTCTCAGCTATGCGAGGAGCCCTTTGAACCGGAGACTTAAAATGCGTATTTCCTCTACCTCCACGGCCACCCCTGGCAACTAGAATACTTTTATCTCTACCATCTAAGTCTGCCAATAGCTTTTTCTCTCCCTTATCATTTACCTCATAGACCAAGGTCCCCATTGGCACATAAATATATAGGTCTTTACCCTTTCGTCCGTTTTTCTGTTTCCCCTGGCCAGGTTGACCATTTTCTGCCATATAAACCCTTTTTAGCCTCAAATCATAGAGGGTAAGCAAATTTTCCTTTGCCTGAACATAAACATCCCCGCCTTTACCACCATCTCCACCATCTGGACCACCCCTTGGGACGTATTTTTCCCGCCTAAAGGAAACACACCCATTCCCACCATGTCCAGCTTTCACCAAAATTTCTGCTTCATCTACAAATTTCATACCTACAACCAACGCATTTAAAAAACAAAAAAGGAGGCCGTATTTTCAGGCACGCCCAAAATACCAGCCTCCGTAGCTTAAGACCTACAAAACTAAAAACACTTAAAAGAGTTTTATTGTTCAATAGGGATAATATGCACCCTGGTCTTGACCTTTCTCTTCCTAGTAAACTTTTCATACTTTACATATCCATCAACCTTTGCAAAAAGGGTATAATCTCTACCCATCCCCACATTTTCACCAGGATATATCTTTGTCCCAAGCTGCCTTACCAAAATATTCCCTGCCTTAACTAATTGTCCTCCAAAACGCTTTACGCCACGCCTTTGCCCAATACTGTCTCTTCCATTCCTTGAACTACCACCTGCTTTTTTATGAGCCATAATATGCCCCCTTAAATCTCTATGGATTTTACTTTAATTTTGGTGTAATACTGACGATGTCCTTGTTTCTTCTTATAATCTTTACGCCTTTTAAATTTAAAAACTATGACCTTTTTATGCCTGCCTTGCTCAACAACTTCACCTACCACCTTTCCACTCAAATAAGGATTTCCCACCAAGACATCGTTTTCGCCTCTACAAGCAAACAAGATTTTGTCTAAAACCACTTCTTCTCCCACTTGAGCATCCAATTTCTCAACAGTGATAACATCCCCTTCTTTTACTGGATATTGTTTACTCCCGGTCTCTAAGATTACATACATAACAAAATTCCCTCCCAAAAAAAATTATACACCAGCCACAAAAAGTTTCCGCTGGATATTTCTCAAAAAAATTTTGCTAGAAGAAAAAATATAATCTCATTTTATATAGTTAGTCAAGAGTTATATTCAACGTCCCCACTCTTGGTCCTTGCGACCACTAACACACCAACCATCCCTGCCCCTGCAGCCTTTAGAACCTTAGAACACTCTGATGCAGTGGCACCTGATGTATAAACATCATCTACTAAAACGATATTTATACCTTTAATATCGCCTATTACACAAAAGACATTTTTTACATTTTTTTCTCTCTCTGATTTCTTAAGTCCTACCTGGGAGACGGTATCTTTTGTGCGGACCAAAATATTTCTTTCAATAGGAACACCGATTAATCTGGACAACTTTCTAGAAATTTCTAAAGATTGATTAAACCCTCTCAATTTAAGCCTATTTTTATGGATAGGCACTGGAATAATAATATCAGGATCAAAATCAGAATCAGCCTTTAAATAAGCCTTGCATAAAAGATCTTGGAGTATTCCTAAACAAGCAAAATCCCCTCTATACTTAAACTCTGTAATTATCTGTCTTAAAATATCCCTATAATAGCCATAAAAGGAAAAGTAATCCCATGGTCGTTTATTTGTTAAACACTCGCCACACCAGGTTAATTTTTCAGATGTCAAAGGTTCACCGCATCTTATACAATAGCCTTTTTGGACATAGAGAGACTCTATTTTCTCTGCGCATAACTCACACAAAAAACCATTATTTTTTACCCCCCCACAAATAGGACACCTGATTATTGGGAAAAAAGAAAGAAATCTTTCAATGAGTAAATTCATATTTATTACTTTTTTCTCCAACCAGAGTTAAATCTTTTAAAGTCTAGGTGCTAATATGCGCCAACTAAATAGAAATCAGGTAAGAACTAGCCCTTAAGTCATTTGATAATCCACAAAAAATCTGCTGGTCTAAAAAGTAGAAAATATAAACCTATTGAAATAAACAATGCCATATATCCTAAAATAAGAAATTTTGCAGTAAACCTTGCTGTATTTTTTGTACCTTCACAAGAAATATATAATTTATAGGCTATCAGATTTGCCAAAGAGCCTATCAAACTACCAAATCCACCAGCATTTGTACCCCATAATAAGGGTTGCCAATTTGATGTAAATTTTGCAATGAGCAGTGTTGCAGGAACATTACTCATGACCTGACTTGTGAGTACTGATAATAGAAATATGTGTCCTGAGTGGCTTATCTCAGGAGCCAGCATGGTTTTTAGGTTGTCCGCTATTCCAAAAAAGAAAAAAAAGCTAAAAAGTAGAGAGTAATCAACATATAAGGCCTTTTGGTCAAATATAAATGCAAAAAATATAACAGCAACTCCACTTACAAGAGGAAGAATATGAAAAACAGTGAGAAGAACAACAATAAATAGCACTCCATAGACATATGCCTTTTTATTTATTTTTTGTATTTGATCTCCCTTTAAATCTTTTCGAATTACAACAAAGAGCGAAGAGACCGTCAGCAATCCAAGAAAAGCTAAAGAAAAAGGAAAAATCGTCTTTATGAATGTAAAGGGATGAATGTGGTAAAACCAATAAATATAAAGATTCTGAGGATTACCAATTGGAGTTAATGCAGAACCAGCATTGGCTGCCAATGCCTCAAAAATTACAAGAATGTCTTTTTTATTTATGTTAAGCGATAATGTAATGGGAACAATAACTATTAACGCAATATCATTTGTTACCAACATGGACAAAAAAAAGGTTGCTAATACTAGTTTTAAGGGTATAGCTTTACCTTTTTCTATAAATTGGGATATTTTTAAGAGCAACCCACTTTTCTGTAAACCATTTACAGTAATAAACAACACAAACAAGATAAACAGGACATTTAACTCATTGATTGAAGGGATGGGAAGATGCTTTGTATAAAGGGATAAAAGGACAAAACCAACTCCTGAGGCGATTAGCAGCCATTCTTTTATGACAAAATCAATGAATGTTACTTCATGTTTCACCAATTATCTTCTCCTGTTGGGTGATATAAAGGGTAAATAAAAAATTAAGTGGAGGGTACTCCATCCCATAAAGTGATTAGTTAGACAATACAGTTAAAGCAGCAGGTTTAGGCCCAATAACCAGGCCCAGGGCTAGACCTGGTCATGTCTATATTTGAAGGGCACTAAAATCTGCTAGGGTAGATAATTTTTTTGTCAGGGCATAGAGGAGATTTAATCTATTTCTTCTAAGTGCAGGATCTTCACACATTACCATTACATTATCAAAAAATTCATCCACCACAGGTTTTAGGTCATATAAAAGCATAAAAAGTTCTATGAAATCTTCTTTTCCATAGAGATCATTCCATTTCTTATCAAGGTCTAAAATAGCTTGTGCCAGTTTCTTTTCTTGTTCCTCTACCATTTTGTCCATGTCAAATTTATCACTCAGGTCTCCTTCTGCAGAGATACCCTGTTTTCTGATTATATTGTCTGCCCTCTTAAATGTGAGTACAGCATTTTCAAAATCTTTCTGTTCACTAAATTGTTTTAAGGCTTCAAGCCTTTTTTGGGCAAGGTAGATATTGTCAATATCAGCCCCCAGTGCTGCGTCCACAATTTTGGTCTCATATCCAAGAGATGTAAAATATCCTTTTAACCTGGCAGCTACAAATTCCCTTAACTTTGTTAAAGTAGTCTCTTTTGAATTTTTCCATTTAATATCCCCATATGTATCAAACACCTTAGAAAATGCATCAAAAAGAGAAAAATTAAACCCCTTATCTAGAATAATTCTTATAATTGCAAGGGTTTGTCGTCTCATGCCATGGGGATCCTGGGCTCCTGTTGGGATCATGTCCAATCCAAAGCAACCAATAATGTTGTCCATTTTATCTGCAAGGGATAAGATTGCGCCACCTATGGTTTTAGGTAATGGACTGTCAACCCCTGTTGGCAGGTAATGTTCATAGATGGCATTGCTCACAACTTCATCCTCACCCTTTATTTTTGTATAAATGCCACCCATGATTCCCTGCAGGTCATCAAATTCACCTACCATCTCTGAAACAAGGTCTACTTTTGCAAGTTGAGCGGCCCTTTTCATAGAATTTTTTAGTTCTGGAGCCAATTTATCTGAGAGAAATTCACAGATTTTTTCCAATCTATTGGCCTTGTCTCCCATGGAACCAAGTGGTCCTAAAAATACCACTCTATTTAATTCTTCCCTCCATTCTTCTAAAGACGCTTTGTTGTCCACATTCCAAAAAAATCTGGCATCTTCCAATCTTGCACGTAGAACCCTTTCCCATCCTTTTTTTACAAGGGACATATCAGAGGGCTCTATGTTTAGAGTGCACAGAAAATATGGGAGGAGATTCCCATTTTCATCTTCAATACCAAAGGATTTTTGGTGTGTTTTAATACTGGTTAGCAAGACCTCTTTAGGTAATTCTAAAAACTTAGAATGAAACTCTCCAATTAATGGAAGGGGATATTCAACAAGTCCAATTACTTCTTCCAGAAGTTCATCATCCCATATCACTCTGCCTCCCAGTTTTTGGGCCTCTTTATTTCCTATTTCTTTAATAATATTGAGCCTTTTTTTAGGATCCAAGATAACTTTTCCCTTATTTTCTATTATTTCAAAATATTCATCGCACGATGAAACAGAAAATGGGCCTTTTCCCATGACCCTATGGCCATAGGTCTTATTGGAGGAGCCAATTGAAGCAATTTCAAAATCAATAATTTCAGTATTAAAGAGTGCCAGTATCCATCTAATTGGACGTCCAAACAAAAAACCAGAATCTTCCCATTTCATCCTTTTGGGAAAATGGATCCTTGAGATTATGTCCTTTATTATATCTGGTAGAATTTCTCTTGTGTCTGCCCCGCCAATTTCTTTTTTTGTGGCAATATACACCCCTTTTGGAGTCTTTTCTTCAAATAGGTCCTCTAATTCTACTCCGTGGGATTTTGCAAATCCAATTCCTGCCTTGGTGTAATTTCCGTCTTTGTCCTTGGCAATATTAACTGGGGGGCCTACTATCTTTTTTATCTCTTTGTTTTGTATCTCAGAAATATCTTCTACAAATGCTACTATCCTTCTAGGTGTAGCATAGGTTTTAACATCCTTAAACTGAATCTGCGCATTCTTTAATTCAGTCTCAAAGAGTTCCTTTAGTTGAGAAATTATACCAGATAAAAACCTGGATGGCATCTCTTCAGTTCCAATTTCTAGCAAAAATTTTCCCATTTTTTTCCCCTCTCTTTATTTTCTTTATTACGAAAAATTCATCGGTGAACAGTATTACCCAACCGCCAGCTTCCCTCTTAATTTATGAGTTTTAAGCTCTTTAGCAAAAGGATCTTTTATAAATTTCTCTAATTTCTTCCAAAATATCTCTTCTAACTCCCTATTTCTTTTTATTTTCTTCCTAAAAGCCCTTTTAAAAGATGAGCTAAAAGCTACTTCTATCATCTATGAGTCAACTTCTATATTTTTTCTAAGTTCATTGATGTCCGAGAAAAATTGCAATTTATCTTTTCTGTATTCATGCCGACTTTTTAAATAATTCTCATAAATTGTTTCTCTTTTTTTTCTATAATGTACTTTTCTATTAAATTTTTGAGCTCTTCCTTTTCAGGTAACGGCATTTTTTTAATGTTTTCTATTAAAATATCATATCTAACTTCCATTTATTTCCTCCAGGATATTAATCTATGACTCTTTAAACCCTCCTATTAAGTTCATCAATGCCTTTACAATCTTAGGATGTAATGTTTTTCCTTTGTAAATATGCCATTTTATATTTTCTCATTATTTTTTATTTCACCATTTCAGGTAAAAGTAAACTTATTTTTGGACAAGCAATTATAATCCCTGTACCTATGATAAGGGCTATTAAAAAAGGCACAATACCTGCGAATACCTCTTCTAGTTTTATATGAGGTGATAGCCCTTTTACAATATATGCATTAACTCCAACAGGAGGAGTAATTATACCCATCTGGGTAATAAGCACAATAATTACCCCAAACCATACAGGGTCATAGCCAAGATTTACAATTATTGGGTAAAAAATTGGAATTGTTAAAGTAACTAGGGCTAGGGCATCAATAAAACATCCTGCAATCAAATATATTAAACAGATCATGCTCACAACTCCCCATCCAGGGAGGTTTAAAGAAGATACAAAATTGGCCATCTCCATAGAGACCCTGGACAAGGCCAAAAAATGGCCAAATATAGTTGCCCCAGCAACCAGCATAATGACCATACAGGAGACGTTTAAAGTGTCGTATACTGCCTTAACAAAGTTTTTCCAGGAGAGTTTTTTCTGAATAACTACAATTACAAGCAGCAAAAATGAACCAACTGCCCCTGCCCTTGTTGGAGTAAAGATTCCCAAAAACATGCCCCCCATAACAAGTGAAAATACAAGCAGCGTTTCCCACACATCTATTATTGCTTTAATCTTTTCTTTTATGGGAAATTTTTCTCCTGGAGGAGATTGGGAAGGAGAGATAATTGAATAAAAATATACTGCAATACAAAATAAAATAGTTATTAAAATTGCTGGCAAGATACCTGCTAAAAATAGTTTTCCTATGGATATTTGGGTTAAGATGCCATATATAATGAACACAACAGATGGTGGCATAAGGATTCCAAGTCCAGAACCTGCAGCAACTGAGCCTGCTGAAATCTTGTTTCCATATCCGTATCGTTTCATCTCTGGTATGGCTATGGAGCCAATGGTGGCAGCAGTTGCGGTTGTTGATCCACAAACAGCTCCAAAGGCGGTACACGCAACTACTGTTCCCATGGCAAGCCCACCTCTTATCCCACCGGTGAGCTTATATGCCATTTCATATAATTTTCTACTTACACCTGCATAAAAGGCAATAAAGCCCATGAAAATAAACAGGGGTACAAGCGCAAGTCCATAGGAAGAAAATACCCCATAAAGGTCTCTGGATAAGAGATTTAATGCTGCATCAGGCGAAGTGAGTATGCTGTATCCTATCACTCCCACAATGGCCAATGCATATGCAACTGGGACCTGAAGAAAAAAAAGTATAAGTAAAACAATTATTCCCAATATACCCCAAGTCACAAAGTCCATTATTTTTTCCTCACATAACTATCTATAAACTCTCCAATCTCACACAAGATTACCAAAAACAACACACCGCATCCCATAGATACCCCATAAAGCAATATATATTTTGGAATTTGAAGAGTAGATGTGACCTCTCCAACCCTTTTTAAATCGTTTGCGTATTTAAAGCATTGCACAGTTGCAGCCAAGAACAATGCTCCGCTAATTAATGACACAAATATATCATCGAATGTTTTGAAGGTCTGTCCCATCCTTCTGTATAATATGTCTATACCAATATGCGCCTTTTTTTTGTGGGCAATGGGAAGCACAAAGGCCATAGTGATAGATGCCAGGATACTTACAAGCTCTTCAACCCCCAAAATAGGATGACCAAAGAAGTTTCCAATAACATCTAAACAGGTTATAGACATTATAAATACAAGTAATATCCCGGCAATTATACGAAGAAATTGGGATATCCTATCTACTAAACCAGCAATCTTTTTCATTACATTTAATCCACATATTTTGATTTAAATCTTCCTTCTCTGTAATCTTTTAATCTCTTTTCTAAATAATTAAGGACCTTATCACCAGGAAGTCCCTTTTTCTTGGTCATTTCAACATATGAATCAAATACAACCCTGACTTTTTTTGCCCATTTATCTGCCTCTTTTTCATCTATGCCAATGATGGTATTACCTTTAGATAAGGTGTATCTAATTCCTTCAAAATCGCTTTTGTCCCAGGCTCTTCCGTGTTTTTTTGCCCATTCAATGTCTATTTGATCAATAATATCTTGATATTCCTTAGGAAGGGATTCCCATTTTTTCTTATTCATAACAACAAAAAAACCAACAGAATATGCGATTTTATAATTGGCAATAGAATATTTTATAACCTCTGCCATTTTCCACCCTTTATTGGTTTCCATGGGATAGACTGCTCCTTCTACAACACCTTTTTGCAAGGCCTGATAAACTTCAGGCATTGGCATGGCAACTGGGGTGGCTCCAAGTGATTTTAATGTATCTGCAACCGAACCAGGACATCTTATCTTTAACCCTTTTAGGTCCTCTAATTTGTGTACAGCCCTCTTCTTGAGATGAATAAAACCAGGGCCATGGGCATGTAGATACAAAACCTTTACTTGTGAGAGTTCTTTTGGCTTAAATTTTTCATAAACTTCATTAATGATAGCTGTAGCAAATTCTCCTGAAGGGTTGCCAAAAGGAAGGTTTATAAAATCCATTAAGGGAAATCTTCCCCTGGTATATAATAAACATGACATCCCAATATCGGACATTCCAGATATGACTCCATCGTAACATTGGGCTGCCTTGGTTAAGGTCTGACCTGGATAAAAATATATCTTTACGTTTCCATTGGTCCTTTTTTCCACCTCCTTGCACCATGCCTCAGCTAGTTTGCTCTGGATGTGGGTTGGTGGAAAAAAACTGCTATAGTTAAAACGATATTTCTTTGCAAATAAACTCCCTGAACAGAGACAAAAAATTGCAACCAAAAAAAATATAAAAATCTTTTTACCCATTTGAACACACTCCTTTTTTATTCTTAAGTATTTACAATTAGTTATTTAATAAAGGATACCCCATTTCTTCCCTTTGTTTTGCATATAATCTGGCCACATTTGAGGCAAGGTGTCTAACCCTGGCAATATATGCAGTCCTTTCAGTAATTGAAATAGCACCCCTTGCATCTAACAGGTTAAATACATGGGAACACTTAAGGCAAAAGTCATACGCAGGCCATGGGAGATTTTCCTCACACAGCTTTTTACATTCTGCCTCAAACATATCAAAACATTGAAACAACATTTGAGTAGAAGAGTGTTCAAAATTGTATTTAGAATGTTCATACTCACCCTGGTGGTGGACATGGCCATAGGTTACCTTCTCATTCCACTCAAGTTCAAACACTGACTCCTTTTCCTGCAAATACATGGATATCCTCTCAAGGCCATATGTGATTTCCAGACTCACTGGATTTAAGTCAATTCCTCCAATTTGTTGAAAATAAGTAAATTGGGTTATTTCCATTCCATCTAACCACACTTCCCATCCAAGTCCCCAGGCTCCAAGCGTGGGCGATTCCCAGTCATCCTCAACAAAACGTATATCGTGTTCCTTTGGATCGATCCCCAGGGCATAGAGACTTTCTAAATAGATATCTTGTGAGTTTTCTGGAGCTGGTTTTAATATTACCTGATATTGGTAATAGTGTTGGAGCCTATTTGGATTTTCGCCGTATCTCCCATCTGTAGGTCGTCTAGAAGGTTGTACATACGCAGTGTTCCATGGCTCAGGACCAATAACCCGTAGCGCGGTTGCTGGATGAAATGTCCCTGCACCAACTTCAACATCATAGGGTTGGTGGATAACGCAGCCATACTCAGACCAAAACTTGTGTAGTCTCATTATCACTTCTTGAAAACGAAGCATAACAAACTCCCTTTATTAAATTTATAAGTGCACAAATTTACCCTTTTGCCAGATTATATTTAAATGTGTTTCAACAAACTTTTGAATTCCAAGGACTACAATGTTTTCATTTGTTGTCAAACCTTCTTTATTCATTAAATCTCTAGGACCAGAATAAAAAACCTCTTTTAAAAACAGATATGCCCTCTTATTTAGGGCCAAATATCCATTTTTTTTCTCAGTACATTTAACACAAAAAGATTGTCCCTTAATTGGAGAAAAAAATATCTTTTGCTCAGTACTTAACAGCCTTCCACATCTATTGCAACTCTCCAGTTGGGGCTTATATCCCAGCTCAGATGCTATTTGGGCTCTGAAAAAAATAGGTATATTTCTAGAAAAAATTGAATTACCTTTGTCCAGTTCTTTAAGTAGTTCCAAAAAAATTTTATAAATCCCCTTAGAATATGAATTTCCTATAACCACTGCCTCTATAAATTTCTGGCAATTAACAGCAATTCCATATGGTATCTTGTCTTTGTGGATATTTGGAAATCTGTCTATTAATATCCCCTCTTCAAGATAAAAATAGCCTCTGCGTAGTGGAGATTTCCATTTAAAAACCACATGTGAGAGCTCTTCAAAACACCCTGAAAATCTCCTCCTACTCTTACGACCACCAAAGGCAAAGGCAGTAACAACTCCATAAGATGGAGTTAAAAATTTTACAATTAAATCATTATCCCTGTAAGTCTTAACCTTAAGGACTATGGCGTGTTCAAAAAATTCCCTGTTAATCATGAAAAGGAAAATTTAAAGTCTTAACTTGTCCAGGCTTTCCCTTAATATCTACTTTTTTTCCATCTAAATAAATATCTATCACTCCTGCATTTCCAACCTTTAATTTAAGTTTGTCTTTAAACTTAAACAGAGTCATTCCCCCGTTTGAAAGCAGTCTCTCTTTAGTGGAGTTCTCATCCATCCATCCCTTAACCCAGCACTTATCCTTTGCACGTATCTCTACTGTATGATACTCATTTTTTGCAGCTTCTTTGTTTTCTTTCTTATTAATCTCTTTTATTTCTGTGGTGTTATTTTGTTCTATATTAGTAACTTTAGTGGAATTCATGGTTTGATTTTCTGATTCCATGGATACTTCTGCATATTTTGTATTGTTTGATTGTGTATCTGCATTTTTGTTGGTATTATTCTGAGAACTATTGGTCTGTTCTATAGATGATGCATTATCCTCTAAAAAACTATTCTCCAATATTGTGTTATGTGTATTATTTACAGCATTATTTTGTATTTTTCTTTCTTTGTCTGAATATATATTTGTATGTTTTTTAAAATAAATAAGACAAACAACAATAAATAAAATAAAAACTAAGATAAATATTCCAAGCCATTTCTTTGATTTTATTCCTTCAACTTCTTTTAATGAATTGAATTTTTTATGTTTTACCTGATTAGAGCCATAATGTGAATCAAAGACTTCTAAGAGTTCTTTAGGATCTAATCCCAAAAATTCTGCATAGCTTTTTATAAAAGCCCTTGTATAAACAATATGGGGCAAGTTTTCAAAATCTCCTTTTTCCAATGCCTCAATATTCATAATGCTTATTTTGGTTTCTTTATAAATTTCCTCTTTTGAATAACCCTTTTTTTCCCTTTCTGTTTTTAAAATTAGACCTATATCTTTGAGGTCCATATTTGACTCCTGTGATTTGCTTAAATTAACAAATCTAGGTTAATAGATTTAAATTACATTCGAATCTCTATTACAGCTTTTGACCTTAGTTTGGATATATACTCTACATATCTTTTTTTTAATTTTTTAGCGTATATCTTATTTTTGATTTTTTGTATAGTTCTATCATCAGCTAAAGGATTCACTATTTTTATTTCCTTTACATAAACTCTAAAATATTTTGAATTTACTTCAAAAATAGGGGTTAAATGACCTTTTTTTACACCTTTTAAGGCATCCTTCCAGCTTTGTTGAAGTGCATCAACATCTACTTCACCCAGGTCCATGGTTTTGACTCCTCGAGGGGCGTCAAATTTTTCTCCTGACACTACAATTTTTTTTAATAGCTCTTTATTGTTACTTTGAAAAAGTATTAAATTTGCAATTTCCTTTTGTTTTAATTTCATATTGTGTTCTTCAAAATATTTTTTTATGTCTTCCTCAGTAACAACTACTTTACTCCTTACCATATATGAAATTAACTTATTTATCTTAATATTATCTTCAATACTCTTTCTTATTTCTTCAATACTTAATCCTTGTTTTTTTAATTCTGTTTCAAATTCTTGTTCTGTGAGTTCACTTGATTTAATTATTTGTTCTAATTGATTATCAACTTCATATTTTGAAACTTTTATGCCCAGTTTATCTGCCTCTTCTTTAAAAAGGATTTTGTTTATCATGTCGGATAAAAATTGCTTTACTACCTCTTTGTTATTTAAGCTTATATTTAAGCCCTGAGATAGGCTTGCCTTTTTTATTTCTTTTTTTAAATCATAAAGGGTAATTACTTCTCCATTAACAATGGCTACTATTTTGTCCAAAATCTTTGCATTTGCACAAATTGCAAATGAGAAAAAGATAATAAATATTAAAATATTACGCAGCATATGCTAGCTCCTTTTTTAAAATTGTAGATACTTCATTATACCAGTATGTGACTTCCTTGGAAAAATCTTCACCTGAAAGTTTAAGCTCTAATTTTTTTGGATTAATTAACCTGAGCTCTGATTTATGTTCTTCTATCCATTTAAGCATCTTTTCTGGTTCTATGTTTATTGAGTTTTTTTCCCATGAAATTATTATTTTATTTTTATATACATCTGCACGATCAGCCCTTAATTTAATAAGAATTGATTTAAATTTAAGTATTGATA
>JAMOQN010000094.1 GCA_027063985.1 Desulfohalobiaceae bacterium | reverse complement strand
AAACAGGCTACGGAAAAAGTAGATAAGGCTGGTCTTGTTTTGTATGGCCACGATTGGCACGAAGGGGTTGTAGGTATTGTTGCATCAAGGATTTGTGAAAGATTCTATAAACCAACATTTGTACTTACTGGCAAAAATGGAAAAGTAAAGGGTTCAGGCAGATCCATACCTGAGGTAAATTTATATTTAACGATGAAAGAATGCAGGGACGCACTTTTAAAATTTGGAGGCCATCCACAGGCTGGTGGAATTTCCCTTAGCAAGGAACAACTTCAATATTTTGAAGAACTGTTTGTTGAATGTATTGAAAAAATAACTAAAGGTATAGAATTAACTCCACATCTCATGGTAGATAGCTACTTGCCTTTAAAAAATATAGATTATAACTTAATTAAAGAGTTGGAATTACTTGAGCCCTATGGGCCAGACAATCCTGAACCTGTTTTTTGGACAAAAGACTTATTGGTCTTAAAACAAAAGCTAGTTGGAAAAGAACATGTGTTTTTGGAGGTTAGGGATGAGAGGGCAAAAAGGACCATGTGGGCAAAGGCATGGAATATGGCGGATCTCATCCCCCAAGATTTTACTAATAAATATGTAAAGATCGCGTTTTATCCCAGGATTAATACTTATAATGGGCTAATTGGCGTGGATCTTCAACTAAAGGATATTGATGTTGTGTAAAAAAAGGAGGTGAAACACATGGATATGCATAGGATTGTTCGGGGTGTAGCAGGATTTATGATAATTTTAAGCCTTATTTTGGCAGTAAGCTATTCTTATTGGTGGCTGCTTTTGACCCTTTTTGTGGGAATAAATCTCTTTCAATCTGCTTTTACCAATACCTGCCCCCTTATGTGGCTTTTGAGAAAATTTGGTTTAGATGAGGGTGAAAAATCAGTTAGTTAGCTGATCATGAATGTGTTTTTATTTAGGGGACGTAAGTCCCCTGTTTTTTTAAATAGTAAACCTCCAGGCACAGAACCAGTCATCTGGGTGTTCATCAGGTGGGCAGCCAATACATTCTGTCTTTATATTTGAATCTATGGTTTCAGCAAATCTTCTGTATTCCACTAAGCCTGCTGATTTGCATGGATAATCAGGAAGTCCTTTTCTTTTTCTTGCATCCTGTACCCTACATTTTTTCATGTAAAATTCCAGGGTGTTCTCATTTGGCCATTTTATTTCCTGTACATTTAAAAATGCATACATCCTGAAATTAAGTGCCTTTTCTAAGCCTTTTAATCCGGGATGTTTATCTAGTTGTAAGAATCTCTTTATAGACCATGCCTCTAAAGGAGAAAACCAGCACCAACAAGAATCATTACACCTTTTTGCATCATTCATATCTCTCTTTTGTTCTACACTCAAAAACCACAGGCCATCATTAGCAATCCACATCTTGGATACAGTTTCCATTATCTTGTAGAGATTTTCATCATCCATATTTAATAAAAATTCTGGTAAAGAATCCTTAAAAGGCACATTTAATTCCTTTTGAATCCTTCTGCTATGAACCTTTTCTCCTTGTGTTAAAACGTCGTTTAAGATATTTAAAGCCTCTTCAAAGCCAAATTGGTGTTCTACTTCCTTGAACCAGAACACGTGGTGAAATATAAGCCTGTGGATCATGTTTAGCGCAAAACGTGCCTTTTCTTCCTTTGTGAGATTTAACTCCTGGAAATTGATAAGCGACATCATCAACCCTCCTTTGGTTTACAAGTTAGACTAAATATTTTAAATAATTTCCTTGCTGAGGAGTTGTAATTCATTTTTTATTTAGTTGCAATAAAATTAAAAATATCGGAGATATGTTATGGATGGTTTTATGAGAAAAGAGTTTGTTGTGGATGAGCCTGATTTGAAGACTGTTTATAAAATTGGCGGTGCTAAGAGGGGATGGAAATTTGATCCAATGTCCCACAATATCTTTTTTATTGGACCTCGGGGTAGTGGCAAAACAACCTTGGGCAGGGTGGTAGCAAAAGAGCTTAATATGAACTTTGTGGATACAGATGAGGAAATAGTAAATGATATTGGAATGGATATAGAGAGATTTGTAAGGTCTTATGGCTGGGAAAAATTCAGGGATATAGAGAGTAAAGTATTAAAAAGGGTGTGTAACCGAAAATCTTGTGTGTGCGCAACTGGAGGGGGAATTGTTTTAAGAGAAGAAAACAGAAATTTGATAAGGGAAAACGGATTTGTATTTTACTTAATGGGAGATGTTTTGACCTTTGAAAAAAGGATCTTGTCAGACGAAAAGAACAAAAATCGACCACCTTTAACAGATTTGTCCTTGAGGGATGAGTTGGTAGTTACCTTGAGGGAAAGAGAGCCATTATATTTATCAATAGCCCAGTTTATATTGAGGGCTGATAAGGATATTGATGAGTTAAAAGAGGATGTGTTTAGATTTTTAGGTGCGGAGGCGAGATAATATGAATTATTATCATACATGGCCATTTGGTTTGGGGGTTAGTGATGGATTACTATTTATTGTGCTAAAATTTTTATTCATTGGACTTATCCTTGGATTTATTATATTTATTCTAAAATTGATTTTAGGTCCTTCACTAAAGAAAGATATACCATTAGATCCCTCTGAAATTTTGAAAATAAGGCTGGCAAAAGGGGAGATTTCAGAGGAAGAATACAATAAATTACGATCTATAATAGATAATGAGAAATAGTGTCCCAGCCAAAGGGCCCAGCAATTCTCGGTGAGTTTATAAACGTAGGGTTTACAAAAAATACGAAAAAAATTATAATTATTCTTCGTAAAATATATTAAAGAAAGAAATTCTATAACTATTTTTTATAAAAAAATAAAACCGT
>JAMOQN010000093.1 GCA_027063985.1 Desulfohalobiaceae bacterium | reverse complement strand
TTGAGGAGGTAATGACATTTGAATCTACTTTTGTTCAAAATAACCAGTATAACTGGCTTTATCTAAAATATGTGGAGTGATTACATCTATCAGCTCTTCATATGAGGGATTGTCACGAATATCTATTTTTTCAGAGTCAAGGGCATATATGGTTGTTACATAAGGATGTTTGCCCGTGCCTCTAGGTGGTTGAGGTCCACCATATCCCTTAAATCCAAAAGAATTTATAAGCTCCCTGCAAGATGCACATTTGTTTGACAGGGAAAAGCCCTCTTCTAGCTTGGTTAAATCTTTGGGGATATTGATAACTGCCCAATGGAGCCAGTTTCTGGCAATTGGATGAGGGTCAACCATAATTAATGCAAAGGACTTTGTGTTTTCTGGTGCATTTTCCCAGCTAAACTCTGGGGATATGTTTTGGCCACCAATGGTCTTCATTACATATTTTTTGGGCATCATCCCTTCATCTGGATATGAATTGCTTTTAATTACCATCTTTCCACCTCCTATTGCGTTATCTATTCCCAGAAAAACAAATAAAATTATGCATATGATTTTTTTCATACCCATATCCTTTTTTTATTTCTTTGAAATAGCTTCTATAAATTTCCTATGTCTTTTTTTATACGGTGGATGTTTGAAAAATGCAGAGCCAGATACAACTACATTTGCGCCTGCTTCAACAATGGACTTTACATTTTCTAGAGTAACTCCTCCATCTACCTGAATCAGGGTGTCCAGCCCCTGCTGATCAATCATTTTCCTTAGTTTTTTTATTTTTTGGATAGAATATGGGATAAATTTTTGTCCCCCAAATCCTGGGTTTACGCTCATTATAAGGACCATGTAGAGTTTTGGCAATATATATTCAATTATTTCCACGGGAGTATGTGGATTTAGGGCTACTGCTGGTTTTATCCCTAGCTCTGATATCTTTGTTACAACAGAATCTAAATGGATACAAGCTTCAGCATGGACACAAAGGAGATCAGCACCAGCCTCTTTGAAATCTTTAAGGTATATTTCAGGACTTTCAATCATTAGATGCACATCAAAAAAAAGGGAGGTTTTGGGTCTGCATTTTTTGATAATTGGTGGCCCTAGTGTGATGTTGGGGACAAAGTGTCCATCCATAACATCCCAGTGGACCCATTTTATATCTGCCTCCTCAAGGCCTTTTAATTCCTGTTCAAGATTGGCAAAATCACATGAGAGAAGTGAAGGTGATAAAATAAAATTATTTTGCATAAGTGCTCCTTTTAAAGAGGTTGATAAACCTTGGCAAAAAAGAGGTTGACTCTCAAGATTTCTCTCTATATCCCTTAGTTGCACAGGTCAAGGATTTACATGACCAAAAGGTTTTGATTGTTTATCTGCATGATCGTATATTTGATGTGTGTATTGTTATAAAGTTTTAATAAATTAAGTCAAAACAGATAGTTATGGGTTTTGGCTTGTTTTGGAGGAAAGATAATGGTCAGTAGAAGAGAGCTTGCAAATGCAATAAGGGCCTTATCCATGGATGCTATACAAAAGGCCAATTCAGGACATCCTGGAGCACCCATGGGAATGGCAGATATTGCAGAAGTATTGTGGAGGGATTTTGTCAGGCATAATCCTCAAAATCCAAAATGGCCAAACAGGGATAGGGTCATTTTATCAAATGGTCACGCATCTATGCTTTTGTATTCTGTCCTGCATTTAACAGGATATGATTTAACCATAGAGGATATAAAAAATTTTAGGCAACTTGGATCAAAGACACCAGGTCATCCTGAATATGGTATTACCCCAGGGGTTGAGACAACTACCGGTCCCCTTGGACAGGGACTTGCCAATGCAGTTGGAATGGCATTGGCTGAAAAGATCCTGGCAGCTACTTTTAATAAACATGATGCTAAAATTATAGATCATTACACATATGTACTCCTAGGTGATGGATGTCTTATGGAAGGTATATCCCATGAGGCATGTTCCCTTGCAGCCACATGGGGACTCGGGAAATTAATAGCCCTTTATGATGATAATGGAATTACTATTGATGGACCTACTGAAAAATGGTTTACAGAAGATATAAAAAAGAGATTTGAATCTTATGGATGGCATGTAATATGTGACGTTGATGGACACAATCCAGAGGAGATTTATAAGGCAATTGATCTGGCCAGAAAAGAGCTAGATAGGCCATCTTTAATTTGTTTTAAGACCCAGATTGGATTTGGTTCACCTAATCTTGCTGGAAGTGAAAAGACCCATGGAGCTCCCCTGGGTGAAGAAGAGGTTAAGGCTGCTAAAAAAAATCTGGGCTGGGAATATGCACCTTTTGAGATTCCAGAGCATATTTATAAGGCCTGGGATGCAAGGGAAAAAGGAAAAAAATTAGAAGATAACTGGAATAAAGAGTTTGAGAAATATAAAAATCTATATCCTGAAGAGGCAAAGGAATTTTTAAGGAGGATAAATAGAGAGCTACCATCAAATTTTACTGAGGTTTTTGAAAAATATGTAGAAGAATTTCTACAAGATAAAAAAGATATTGCCACAAGAAAGGCATCAGGGATTATCTTGGATAAACTGGCAGCTAACCTTCCAGAACTAATTGGAGGCTCAGCAGATTTAAGTGGTTCGAATAATACCAAACACTCTAGGTCTGTAGTTTACACCAAAGATTCACCTAGAGCCAATTATCTCCATTTTGGTGTAAGGGAATTTGCAATGGCAGGAATTATGAATGGCCTGGCTCTTTATAGCGGATTTATACCTTATTGTGGAACCTTTTTAGTATTTTCAGATTACATGAGAAATGCAATAAGGCTATCTTCCTTAATGGAACTTAAGG
>JAMOQN010000092.1 GCA_027063985.1 Desulfohalobiaceae bacterium | reverse complement strand
TAATGGATTGAATTCCCTTGTACACATCCTCCCTTGCCCCTTGAGCGCTTTCCACATTTACATATAGTGCCCTGTATTTACCTTCTTTGTTGAGATATTCCTGCAAAGCGAGCAAACAGGTTGTCTTGCCTGTTTGCCTTGGTGCATGAAGCACAAAATATTTTTTCTGAACAATTAGCATTAGCACTTCTTCTAAATCTAACCGCTCTAATGGCGGCAAACAATAATGATCTTCGCACCTGACAGGCCCTGCTGTATTAAAAAATCTCATGGGTGCTCCTTAATTTTTTAATTCACCACGAACATACTTACGGACCAGGAGTCCTAATTCTTCAGCCCCTTGTTTAAGTTTTTTTAAATCGAATTCTGCAAGTCTTATATTGATGCTTTTTTCCATTTTGTTTTTCCTTTTCCTGTAAATATTTTCATTTTACGACTGGGATATGCTGTTATATAATACTCTATGGAACCACATAAGCATAATCATTTATCTCTACCACATTAAGATACTGTCCAGGGTATTTTTTGTTTATGATGTGCCTTTGTTACTCTACTTAAAAAGCTCTCTTATCTTATCCCAGTCAAATCTTTTCGCAAATTCAAGACCATCTTTCCAATGCATATTAGAAAAATTAAATACCAACACCGCATCTACCATCCCAGGATTTTTCGTGGAATTAAATCCTATAATAATTCCACCGGTTTTATTCTTTTTTTCATAAGAAATTGCCACATTATACCCATTTATTTTTGTTACCTTAATAAACTGCTCAGTTGAATCCACCTGCATATTGTTCTGATAAGGTGCCCACATCCCCATGGCATTCATGCCAGAGAACACTGCTACGTCCACTTGCTTATTGCCTTTTGTGTATCTTTTCTGGGCACTAACCATATTTCCCATTGGAGATCCCTGAACATTCACACCCTCGCATTTATCTGAGTTCCAACCAGGAATTTCCTCTAGTTGAGCACAAATTGTGCTATAATGAGGAAAAGAGAAAGCTAAAGAAGAATTGAAAAAGACAAGAAAAATAACTAATAAAAAATTTCTAGAGATTTGTACCATAATACCTCCCCTTATATTTATTAATTTTAGTGCCAAAATTTATGTATTGTTTTTCCTTTATTATTATCTATATAAGCCATTACATTAAATAATGGAGCCATAGCGCCAAGAAGCCTAAAAGATTCAAAAAGTATTCCTGCTATTGTATTCATATACCATTGCATCCTGAACAAATCATCAGAGAAAATAAAACTTAAATATTTTTTATAACCAGTTACCCATTCACTTCTAAGGAAATATTTCATAAAACACTATTTTTAGCAACTAAAAAATATAATGCATAACCTAGACTTAATTTTTTGTTAATGTGTGTAAAAAATGTCTTGACAAAAATAAACGAAAACATAGAGAATTAAACAACATTTAAACCTTATGGGGGAAGGCATGAAATGTTTGCTTCCTAAAATAAAAATGAAAAGTACCACTAACCGAAAGAATTATTTGTCAAAAATAGGGACAAGTACATGTTTAATTGCGTATATTGATATTATGAATTTCTCTTTTATGGGATTCAAATATGGTTATAAAATAACTAATAAAATCTTGGATACAATTTGTGAAAGAATCTCAAGATACGTTACAAAACACGATTTTTTAGAAAATATATATGCAGATGATTTCATTCTAATCTTAAAAGGACAGTTAGATGATTGTGAAAAAAAACTATTAAAAATAAAAGAAGAAATAGAGAAGCCTATACCAATAGATAATGAATATATTGAATTAAATTTTAGAATAGCAGTTATTCGTTATCCTATTGATTTTAATGATATTCATGAAGCTTATAATTATGTAATATTATTTTGCAAATATTTAAAAAAACAAAAAGGTCCTGGCATATACTTCTTGGATCAGTTTTCTTTTCCTATTCTTAATAAATTAAGGAAGTTTACTAATTTCATTTTAAGTAAAGATTTTTCCAAACATCTAATACCTGCATTGCAGGGTATATGGGACTTAAATACTAGTGAACTATATGGATATGAAGTGCTTAGCAGGATTCAATATGATGGAAAAATTTACAGTGCATCTCAGTTTATGGATGTTTTAGAATATTTTAAAATGAATTTAAAAAGTGATGAAATTATAATAAATAAGGCCCTTCAATATAAATTAGAAACAAAAGATGAACGTGTTTATTTCTTCAATATCATTCCCAAATTTTTTTATCAATATGTAGAACTTATTACACATATCTTTAAAAATTTTAGAAACTCTATAGATCTAGGAGAAATTTGTATAGAACTTACTGAGATATCAGAATTTTCAGAATTTGAAGACATAAATAACACTATTTTAAAATTAAAAGAAAAGTATGGAATCAAATTTGCCATTGATGATTTTGGAGCGGGATATTCAAATCTTAATGTATTTACAACTCTCCATGTGGATTTCTTAAAAATTGACAAAGAGTTAATAGATAAAACAATTAATGAGCCTATAACTGGTTACCTATTAAAATCAATTTCTGAGTTGTCCCTTTTTAGAAACATTGCCATTATAGGAGAGGGAATAGATTCTCCTTTTAAACTCAGATTGATAAATAAAATTGGATTTGACTATGGGCAGGGATATTATTTATCAAAACCAAAAATACCAGAACATTTTTTAACAGAAGAGAAAAATCTTAAATAAAGGGGAGATATTAATCTCCCCCGTCAAACTTTTAATCTAGTTGAATTCCATTGTCCTTTGCCGCATCTTTCACGTGCTCCACAAATATCTTTACTATCTCAGGATTTTCACCAAGCCCTTCTATTATTGGATAAACCTTAATTCCCTTTGACTTTATAATAGACTTCCAGGAATCCTTATCAGGACCTGCCATGTCGTTGTTGGCGTGGTCTCCAGCAACCATCATAAGGGGTTTTAACACAACTCTTTTGACCTTTGAGTGTACAAGTGCAGATACAACATCATCCAAAGATGGGAATCCCTCAACTGTTCCTATAAAGATCTTCACACCTTTATACATATGCCTCATTTTGTTTTGAAGCTGAGCATAGACACCAGTTGAAAAATATTCATTTCCATGTCCCATATATACCAGGGCTGCATGTTTTTTCTTTGCATATTCTACGTCTTTTTTTAGTGCCCTGGCTGTTTTTTCCATATCCTCTATATAATCGTGTTCTGGACCCCACCTACCTGTTAATGGACGTCCAACTACAAGTTTTTCAAAAGGCATATACTTCTTTTTAATGGTCTTTATAGAATTTAACCCATTTACATAAGAGCACAAATCTATGAATTCTTCACCTGCATAAAAATGTGTAGGTTGCACTATTATTGTCTTATATCCCTCATCCTGCAAGTCAGCAATAGTTGCAAGTGGGCCTTTTACATAAAAGATATCTTTTGGTATATCTTTTCTATTTATCCATTTTGAATCATTTTGCCTCTTGTGCCAAATTTTTCTAATAATATTTGAAGTAAAGGCCATTTTTACTTTTGCAGATGGAAACTCCCTTTTAATTGCATTTCTAACATTGAGCAGTGATTTTAGTGCCTTTGGATAGGTAGTACCAAAGGCCGCCACTACAATACCAATTCTTGATTGCTGATGTTCCATGGCAAATCCTCTACCCAAAATCAATGTGGATAAAATCATACCTGCTAAAAAGATTTTTAAAAACCGCATAACAATACCTCCTTTTAAAATAAAATTAAAAATAAAAAAACCCTTCAACTGGATAAAAATTCCAGTTAAAGGGTTGCACCCGCGTTTTCTTCACCCTTCAATGCCTGATTTGTCCCCAGCACTCAGGCATTTATTTTGTGTGGCAGGTCTTCTGACTCCAGGATCATCCTACTTGCCCTGTTGAAAAAAATATTCAACAGGACTCGCCCCTATAAAGGCGAGCTGCGCCTTCCCACCTCTCACCTCTTAGGTGCTCGGTAGTGGTATTTTGCAGCTTTCGTCCCCTGTCACAGCGGCCGGGACCGTGCCAGATTTTCACTGGCTTCCCTTTTAAGCCCTTTTGGGCACCACACGCATTCTTTTAGGTCGTAATTTAAAAATAGTCAATAATTAACTCGACGTTTTATTAATTTGACAATTTTATCAATTGGATTTTAAAATTTCCTGAACTAAAAAATGGAGGGCAAATATGATAGTTGCAATTGATTCCCACATGCACGGAGACATCTTATTAAAACAAGATAGGGATTTCCCTGCCAGATATCGAGACAACAGCATAGGAGGAATAATCTGGTCATATAATGAAAATATACATAACGCTTCAGATTATACCATTTACTGGAATTATTTAAAAAATATAGCTGAGGAATTATCTGAGAAAAATTCACCCTTTTTTTACAAGATAGGAATTCACCCAAGGACCATTTGCCAAGAGCTAAAAAACACCAAAAAACTTACTACAGAGTTAAAAAGGGCCTTAGAAACCCATATGAAAAATCCTAAGTGTCTTGGGATTGGTGAAATAGGATTGGATGGAGAGGACGAAATTCAAGAAAAAATATTTATTGAGCAACTTAATTGGTGTATAAATTATTTGCCAGAAAACAAGAGAATTGGTATCCATACTCCTAGAAAAAATAAATACAAAATAACCCAAAAGATATTAGATATTTTAAATAATTACAAATCCCTTCATAAACAGATAGTAATTGATCATGTTGAATTAAATACAATTGAGCTAGTAAAAAAAATCAATGTCCAAATAGGGATTACATTACAAGAAGGAAAATCTACAAAAGATGATGTAGAAGAAGTGGTTAATAATAATTTATATGATATAAATAAAGTAATGCTAAATAGCGATAGTGGAAAAATTATATCCAAACCGTACATAGACTTTGTTACTGGGAAATATCTTAGACCAGAGGAAAAAGCAAAATTATTAAAACATAACATAATCTCATTTTATAATTTAGAAGAACACTTATCTTAACGGTTCAATAATATTGAACTAAAGCTTATTGAAAATGTGTCAGAGGATTGTGAAACAAAAAATTTGAACTTCCAATCTTGAAAAAATATGACTTAACGTATAAGAATAAATTTTATTTGGTGGTTTTGGCTCTTTTTTGTTTCACCTTTAACAAGAGAGTGGAGAGTGATGAAAGAATTTGTTGAAAAGCTTGTAAAGGAAATTGTGGATAGGCCAGAAGAGGTAGTTGTAGAAGAAAATTTAGAAAATGTACGAATGCCTCTTCTAGAGTTAAAAGTGGCCAAAGAGGACATGGGTAAGGTGATAGGAAAAAGGGGAAAAATGATAGAGGCACTTAGGATCCTCCTTGCTGCTGCCTCTAAAAAACACAAAAAAGAATATCAACTCATAGTTGTGGATCAGGATTAAATGGGACAAAAAAAAATCGTGGTGTTGGGGACAGCATCTCAGGTCCCCACCACCTTTAGAAACCACGTGGGACTTTTTTTACGGTGGGAAAATGAGGACTTTTTGTTTGACCCAGGCGAAGGGACCCAAAGACAATTAATTAGATTTAAAGTCCCAATAAATAGAATAAAAAAAATCTTTATTTCCCATTTCCATGGAGACCACTGTCTTGGACTACCAGGCATAATCCAAAGGCTCTCACTAAATCAAATAAAACATCCAGTAGAAATTATCTATCCAAAACAGGGAGAGGTTTTTGTAAAAAATTTAATCAATGCTGCAGTATTTCACAACAACCTGGAGTTAATATTTTGCCCAATTGATAATGATGGGAAAATAACTGTTTCAGGTGATGTATTAATACATGCTTATAAATTAGACCATGGAATAGATTGTTTTGGCTTTAGAATATCTGATCCTCCAAAATGGAATATTATCCCCTCAAAACTCCCTAAAGACCTACCCAAAGAGGCCATTGGCGAGCTTAAAAATAGAGGAATGATTGAATTTAAAGGACAAAGGATCTTTTTACAACAAGTTGCAGTCCCCAAAAAAACACAAATTTTTTCCTATGTTATGGATACACGGATCTGCGATTCAGCCTATAAAATCGCAGATAGTGCAGATATCTTGGTCTGTGAATCAACCTACCTTTCAACAGAAATAAAATTAGCTGAAAATTACAAACACTTAACAGCAAGGCAAGCAGCTGAAATTGCAAAAAAAAGCAAGGCAAAAAAGTTAATTCTAACCCATTTTTCACAAAGATATAACATCCCACAAGTATTTGAACAAGAAGCTAAAAACATTTTTAAAAATACCATTGCAGCAATAGACGGTATGGAAGTGGAGTTTGAAATTATAAAAAGAAGTGTTTAATCGGGTTTGTTGGGTTTATGAGTTTACCCATAAACCCTCAACCCTTTAACACTATATTTGGCACTAACTTAATTTTATTCCCATCTTCTCTTATCTATTATTGGTTTGATTTCTGGAGGCAAGGTCCCAGGTGGGACTATCTTTAAGTTTGGTCTAATCTTAATTTTTTCCCTAAAAGTATGTAAGAGTTCGTCCTTTCTCTTGAATTCTGTTGCTTCAACATACAGGGTAACCTCGTCTATTCCACCTTCATTTGTGACCTCTAGCTGCCACCTCTTTATCTCATCAAACCTGGTAATCACCTGTTCAATCTGATGTGGATATACAAACAGACCTTTAATTCTTGCTGTAGTATCCACACGTCCAATTATACCACCAAGTCTTGGAGATGTCCTACCACAAGGACATGGTCCTCGGTCAATATATGACAAATCTCCTGTGGCAAGTCTGATCAAAGGATACGTCTTATTAAGACCAGTTACTACAACCTCTCCAACTTCGCCGTCTTTTAATGGAATCCCTGTATCAGGATGGCATATCTCCACATAAACCTTTGATGATATATGGAGACCATTTTTATGATAGCACTCATATCCAATACAGCCCACATCAGCAGTTCCATAGCCTTCTCTCATTATTAGATCGAATTTCTTCTCTAGGGTGTTTCTCACCTTCTCAGACAACTTTTCTGCAGTTACAAATGCCACTTCTAAAGAAAGGTCTTTTCTTAAATTAAGTCCCATATCTTCAGCTTTTTGAGCAATATGAGAGAGATAGCTGGCGGTCCCCACATATCCTGTAACCTTTAATTTTCTCATGATTTCCAGCTGGGTATTCGTATTTCCAGGACCCGCAGGAATAACAGCACATTCTAGATTTCTAAGGGGTTCTTCAAACATAAGACCTGCTGGATTTAAATTATAATTAAAACAATTCTGCACAATATCGCCTGTCCTAAAACCAGCGGCATAAAAACCTTCTGTCCATCCCCAATAATCTGGTTTTCTGTCTTCTGGGTCAAATATTGGACCTGGAGACATAAATATACGTCTCATCTTACCCAGGTCCTTTGTTAAAAGCCCACCTAAGCGAGGACCCATTGATTGGAGAAATATAAGCTCTTTTTTCTTTAAAATTGGAATGTGTTTGATGTCAGAAAGGTCTTTGAACTTGTTTACATCAAATTGTGCCCTGTCAAAGCGTTTTTTTACTTCTTCTGAATACCTGTATGCATATTGTAAAAGCTCTTTTAAATGGATACGATAAAACTGTTTTCTCTCAGACTCATCTAACACTTCAAGACGACTGTATATCCCTTCTGTCCTGTCTTTTCTGGTCATACAAGACATACCTCCAACTCTTTATTGATTTGGTAAAATATAAGTGTTAAGGACTCCTCATGCGTATGTCAAGATAATTACTTGTCCATTTGAAACTATTCAAATCTCGGGCGCTCACTGGCAATAACAACCAACTTATCTTTTTCTTCTAAGACCAAATCAGGGGAAGGATTGGCAAGATATGTGCTCTTTGAGCTATCATAAACTCCTAAGCAGAGAATGTTATATTCTTTTTTCAGAGATATAAGCACATCTAAAAAATTCTTTCCAATAAAATTGGAAGGAACCTTCATTAAATAAAATTCATTGCCATATCTATTTGAAAGAAGTTCACTCACAATTTCAGTTACTCCGTGATCCAGTGCCGCCTGAACCAACAACTTAGCACTAATCTCTCCCCCTATTATAATTTCATCTGCCTTTGCATTTTTTAAGTGTTCCAAATTTTTACTATCTTTTAACTCAACACAAACATAGCTTTCTGGATACAATGACTTTATAGTCAACGTAGTCAAAATAGCCTTGGCATCCTGAGAATATGAATCCAATCTATCATCCAAAAGTACAATCACACTATCTGCCTGCTCACAATTGGCCTTTTTTAAGGTCTCTTTGTTTGGCTCTCCTTTCACAAAATAAAATAAATTATCCTCTGGTTTTGGAGATTCATCAATATCAGCTATTAAAACTATTGGTTTATTTTGAGTCTTTAAATCTGCTCTGAGTTCTTCATAAATTTCCTCTCCCCGCTCATTCCATCCACAGATAATAAAATGTTTGGCTTCATCTACAGACCTTAAACCTTTTTTCTTCATCTCTCTCTCCTCAATAAAAAAACCAGCTAAACTTGCAGTAAGAATTCCTGTTAAGCCTATTCCAAAAAACATTATAACAACACCTATAATTTTTCCACTCAAGGTAGATGGGGTTATATCTCCATAACCAACTGTAGTAACTGTAACCACAGCCCACCATAGGGCACCTAAAATACCCATATTTTTTTCTACATACGCAAAAGCAAAGCTCCCTAAAAAAATCACTGCTAATACCAATAGGAATAGACGATGGAGCTTTTCTCTTACTGTGTATTCAAAAAATCTTTTGATAATGAATAATACACTAGGCATATGTTCTTTAATCTTTACTCTATCTTAATACGCAATTGCTCAACCTATCCTAAAACCTTATGACCTATTCTTTTCCCTAGCATTTGTTACCTTTATTAGATACGATATTAATATTACCAAAAATACAGAACAGGCTGAAAAGAAATAAAAAACAGAATGTAGAGAGTAGAATTGTTTTATATATTTTACAATATAGACTGATAAAGATCCAACTCCAAAAGTTAAAATAAATTTTGTTCCATAGCCTTTATGCCTCATTTTTCTTGGAGTAAAACGAGCTACCAGGGTATTTTCCATAGGTTGATTTCCAAGTAAAAATAAAAAATATAGAATAGATACTACAATTAAAGGAATATTAGTAAAATGAGCCATTAAAATAGAGAGAAATATCAAAATTGTATGAAACAATAAATATCCATATTTAGGATCATATCTTTCAGCAAATATTCCTCCTATTAGTTGTCCTATCATTCCAAATAAAAATACTATTGATGTACTCAATGTGGCTACTACATTTGAAGTCAAAAAAGGGAAATTGAGTCTATTTAAAATAGACAATAGATAATGATTCTTCAGTTCAAAATAGGTAGGTAAGATTAAAGTAATTCCCCTATATATGACTCCCGCAGTCATCATACATATGCATAGAATTATAAAAGGATATAACATGGAATCGTTGTTATTTTTATTTAAATCTTCCTTAACACCTGCCTCCATCTCCTTAAAAGGCAAAAAAAACATAAAACAAAAAGCCATTAAATTTACAACACCAACTGCAAAAAAACTAGCTCTAACACCGTAAAAATAATTCACTAGTCCTGCCAAAATTGGAGCAGATGCAAGTCCAATGTTACCAAACATCCCATTTATTCCAAGGGCAAGGCTCATCCTGGATATACTTTTTGAGATAATGCCAAGACCAATTGGGTGATATATACCTGAAAAAAGCCCTACTCCACCTAAAAACAGAGAAAATAATAATGGATTTTTCAGAAAAATACTGGCCATAATGGCACACGTACCAGCTCCTAAATAAAAAAAATACATAAGTTTCTTTGCCTCTATTCTATCACCTATAACCCCCCAAGGAAAGGCGCTTAAACCAAATAAAAGATACATATAAAAAGACAGGGGCAATACATCCTTTATCTCCATTTTAAGATAACTGGACATGGGTAAAACCAGGGCTGGAAAAACCAGCATATTAAAATGGCTTAAAAAGTGGGCAAAATTCATATTTATTAATGTGTTTCTCTCATTTTTATCCATATGTTATCCTATTTTTTTAAATTTTAATGGAGCAACTTTATTAAATTGGGGTGATAAGCCAATCTCAAATTTAGAGGATTTGACAAGATATTATTTTTTTTACTAGAAAATATTTGCTTTTTCAGCAACCACCAATTAACTTTCATTTGATTTTGCCAAAAATGTTAAACTTGGATTATTGATAGGTTTGAAATCTTAAGGAGTCAATAGCAAATTCTTTTTAGTCATCATTCATTAACTATTACAAGGAGTTTTGTGTGACTACAAAACTTGGAATACTTATATCTGGCAGCGGCACAAATTTACAATCAATTATTAATTCAATTAAAAGGGGAAGTTTAAAAGCGGACATTGGAGTGGTGATCTCTAATGTTGAGAATGCCTATGGTCTGATAAGGGCAAAAAAAGAGGATATTCCCACTTATTTTGTAGATCATAGAAAATATAAATCAAGAAAAGACCATGAGGCAAAATTAATTGAGATATTGCAAGATTATGGGGTGGATATTGTGATTTTAGCTGGATATATGAGGGTTATAACAGATTATTTCATATCCCAGTATCCAAACAAGATTTTAAATATCCATCCTGCAATCCTGCCCAGTTTTAAAGGCGTAGATGCCCAAAAGCAGGCAGTGGAATATGGAGTAAAATTGTCAGGGGCAACAGTCCACTTTGTGGATGAAAAAGTAGATCACGGTCCTATTATTATTCAAGGAGCAACCATAGTAAATGAAAAGGACACTCGAGAAGATCTGGCAAACAGGATACTAAAAATAGAACACAGGATATTCCCTCAGGCAATTTCATGGCTTGTTGAAGGCAGAATTCAAATTAATGGAAACAAAACCTATATAAAGGATAAAAAAGACAAAAATCTTGCAGAAATATCAGACTTACATCCCTGTATTATAAATCCACCCCTTGAAGAAGGGTTTTGAGATTCCATGTTGACTTACCAGTCAATTTTCAATTTTAATATTGACCATAATTGTAAATACCGATAAAGTTCCCAACAATTAAAACAAAAAATGGAGTGAAGGAGTTTATTATGACAAAAAAAATGCAAACTATTGATGGTAATACTGCAGCAGCCCATATTGCCTACGCACTCTCTGATGTTGCGGCAATTTACCCAATTACACCATCATCACCTATTGGCGAGATATGTGATGAATGGGCTGCCCAGGGAAGGAAGAACATCTTTGGGCAAAAGGTTCTTATTAGAGAAATGCAATCAGAAGCAGGTGCAGCCGGGGCTGTTCACGGCTCATTGGTTGCAGGTGCATTAACTTCTACATTTACTGCATCCCAGGGACTTCTCTTAATGATTCC
The DNA here is from genome assembly GCA_027063985.1 of Desulfohalobiaceae bacterium. Classification (GTDB taxonomy): domain Bacteria; phylum Desulfobacterota; class Desulfovibrionia; order Desulfovibrionales; family Desulfothermaceae; genus Desulfothermus. The sequence goes on along the minus strand of JAMOQN010000092.1, from coordinate 3,415 downwards.
AAACATGTATAAAATAGCTGGTGAGCTCCTCCCAGGGGTATTTCATGTTACAGCCAGATCTATAGCCACACATGCCCTCTCAATCTTTGGTGACCATTCAGATGTGATGGCAGTTAGACAAACGGGTTTTGGACTCCTTTGTTCCTCTTCTGTTCAGGAAGTCATGGACCTTGGACTGGTAGCACATCTGGCAGCAATTGATTCAAGCATTCCGTTTCTACACTTTTTTGATGGGTTCAGGACATCCCATGAAATCCAGAAAGTACACATAATTGATTATGAAGATATAGCGTCTATTGTAAACTACGAAGCTATCGAGGATTTCAGGGCAAGGGCAATGAATCCTGAACATCCCCACTTAAGGGGAACAAACCAAAATCCCGATATCTTTTTCCAGAATAGAGAAGCATGCAATCTATTTTACAATGAACTTCCTGGGATAGTTGAAGAAAACATGAAAAAGGTCTCTGCACTAACTGGCAGAAAATACAATCTCTTTGACTATGTTGGCCATGAAGAAGCAGATAGAGTTGTTGTGGCTATGGGTTCTGCATGTGAAACCTTAGAAGAGGTTGTAAGTCATTTGATAGACAAAGGCGAAAGGGTTGGCCTTGTTAAAGTTAGGCTATATAGGCCATTTGTAAAAGATGCCTTTCTAAGAGCCCTGCCAAATAGCGTTGAGACAATCACTGTGCTTGATAGGACCAAAGAACCTGGTTCCCTTGGAGAGCCCTTATATGAGGATGTATGCACAGTATTTATGGAAAAAGGCGAGATGCCCCTTATCCTTGGTGGAAGATATGGTTTAGGTTCCAAGGATTTTACACCTGCAATGGCCAAGGCAGTTTTTGACAATATGAAAAAGGCAGGTCCTAAAAATCATTTCACAGTAGGTATTGAGGACGACGTCACCAGACTGTCCCTAGACTACGAGGAAGAGATTGAAGACACCACTCCTCCTGGAACTGTACAGTGTAAATTCTGGGGACTTGGCTCTGACGGAACCGTTGGCGCTAATAAGAGTGCAATCAAAATTATTGGAGATAATACCCCACTATATGCACAAGGATATTTTGCTTATGATGCAAAAAAATCTGGTGGTTATACAGTTTCTCATTTGAGATTTGGAAAAGAACCAATAAAATCCACTTACTTAATAACAAACGCAGATTATATTGCATGTCACCAACCATCATATGTGTATCTGTACGATGTATTGGAAGGAATAAAAGAAGGAGGGACATTTCTTTTAAATTCCCCATGGAACAGTGTTGAAGAGATGGAGAAAAATCTTCCAAACTGCCTTAAGAGAACAATCGCCCAAAAAAAGATAAAGTTCTACAATATAGATGCTGTTGAAATTGCCAATGAAGTGGGCTTAGGTAATCGTATAAATATGATCATGCAAACAGCATTTTTCAAGCTCTCGAACGTGCTTCCAATTGATGAAGCCATCTCTCTTTTGAAAGATTCCATTAAAAAGACCTATGGGAAAAAAGGTGAAAAGATTGTAAATATGAATATAGAGGCAGTGGACAAGGCCATAGATAAAATAGTTGAAATCAAGTATCCAGAATCATGGGCAGAACTACTAGATGAAGCTGTAGAAGAGAAGGATGAACCAGAATTTATTAAAGAGGTATTAAGGCCAATTGCTGCCTTAAAAGGGGACAGTCTCCCTGTTAGCAGATTTTCACCTGATGGTGTATTTCCAGTGGGAACATCCAAATATGAAAAAAGGGGTGTTGCAATAAATGTCCCAGAGTGGATCCCTGAAAATTGTATCCAGTGTAATCAATGCTCATTTGTATGCCCACATGCAGCTATTCGTCCATTCCTTCTAACAGATGAGGAAAAACAAAACGCCCCAGAAAACTTTGTGACTATTGAAGCCAAGGGTAAAGAACTCAAAGGATATCATTTCCGCATACAGGTAAGCCCACTTGACTGTACAGGCTGTGGAAGTTGTGTAGAAGTATGTCCTGCAAAGGAAAAGGCCCTTGTAATGAAGCCAATATTCATACAAAAAGACAAAGAAGCTCCCAATTGGGAGTTTGCAGTATCTTTAGAGCCCAAAGACTACTTAATGCCCAAGACAAGTGTAAAGGGTTCTCAATTTCAACAGCCACTTTTGGAGTTCTCAGGGGCATGTGCTGGTTGTGGAGAAACACCCTATGTAAAACTCATCACACAGCTCTTTGGTGATAGGATGTACATTGCCAATGCAACAGGTTGTAGCTCTATCTGGGGTGGCACTGCACCATCTATTCCCTACTGCACAAATAAAAATGGACATGGTCCAACATGGGGCAATTCTTTATTTGAAGATGCAGCTGAATACGGGTTTGGAATGCTCCTTGGTGTAAAACAAAGGAGGGAAAAGCTAGCTGAATTAATCAAAGAAGCATTAAATTTAAATATTTCCCCTGAGCTCAAAGAGGCCTTTATTGGGTGGCTTGATAATAAAGATGATGCAGAAAAATCCAGGGAATATGCAGAAAAGATCAAAGAAGAACTTCCCATGCAAATGGAACATCCCATATTAAATCAAATATGGGATATGGAAGATTTGCTTGTGAAAAAGTCCTTCTGGGTATTTGGTGGCGATGGTTGGGCATATGACATAGGATATGGTGGTGTGGATCACGTAATTGCCTCAGGTGAAGACATAAATATCTTAGTATTAGATACAGAAGTATATTCAAATACTGGTGGACAATCATCTAAGGCCACCCCACTTGGATCCATTGCTAAATTCGCAGCTGCAGGAAAGACCACACCAAAGAAGGACCTTGGAAGAATGGCCATGACCTATGGCTATGTATATGTTGCATCTGTATCCATGGGTGCCAATAAAAACCAGCTAATAAAGGCATTATCCGAGGCAGAAGCCTATAATGGTCCGTCACTAATTTTATGCTATGCCCCATGCATTAACCATGGTATATTTAAAGGCATGGGCAAATCCCAGGAAGAAGAAAAACTGGCAGTGCAATCAGGGTACTGGCCACTTTATAGGTATAATCCAATGCTTGCAATGGAAGGGAAAAATCCATTTATCCTGGATTCTAAGGAGCCAGATGGATCCTTAAAAGAATTCCTTGAGGGCGAAAACAGATATCAACTCCTAAAACGCACCCACCCAGAACTTGCAGAACAATACTGGAAGGAAATGGAAGAGATGGTTAAAAATAGATATGAGATGTTTAAAAAAATGGCCGAAGGCTAAAGCATATTATATGGGCCCCTAAAGAGGGCCCATCTCTCTTTCATTTGTTGTCCACTCACAAGGTTTTTTTATGCAAGCCCGACCTTTTTCTTGAGCTCTTCTAATTTTTGCAAAGAGGAGGACTTATCTTCCTTGATTAAACTATCTACTTTGTCCTCTAAAGATGTCTCTTCAGCTGCAATATCT
>JAMOQN010000091.1 GCA_027063985.1 Desulfohalobiaceae bacterium | reverse complement strand
ATTTGGGAGTCTTTCTATAAAAGGAGAAATTAGAAATCTGCTAGATAAAGATTATAGCTTTGTAAAAGGGTATCCCATGCCTGGTCGCTCCTTTTATATTGGGATAAGGTATGAATATTAAATAAACCTGCTAGGCCCCTACTCTCCATAAAAAGAGCGGCGAAATCAGCCCCCCTCCTCTCGCCGCTCTTAAAAAAATGATTCCGAATTGTTGTAAGCTTATAAATTTAGGATTTTACATACCCCTTCAACATATATAGTCTATATCCACTTACAATGTTTTTAACATTATAAATAAATGGTTATCTCCATGCATATTTCCACTTGTTTTTAGTAAATTTTCCCTATATAACTACAAAAAAATTCATTACAGGAGGAGACTAAAATATGAAAAAAGATTCAGATGTAGTAATTGTCTCAGCAGTGAGAACTGCTATTGGAAAATTTGGAGGTATATTTAAGGATTTTAGAGCTTCAAAACTTGCAAGTTATGTTTTAGATGAAGTAGTAAAAAGGGTTAATGTTGAAAAGCAAATGGTGGACGACGTAATTATGGGAGACTGCATACAACATCCAGCAGAAGCAAACACTGCTAGAACCGCCGCATTAATGGCCAACTTTCCAGTAGAAGTTCCAGCATGTACCATTCAAAGGCAGTGCTCATCTGCAATGCAGGCCGTTGAGTTGGGATATCTGAAGATCAAAAATGGCGATGCAGATATAGTGATTGGAGGCGGTGTTGAGTCCATGAGCAGTGCTTTTTATTATGTTGATGGTGCCAGATGGGGAATGAGACTCCAACATGGAGAATTTACTGATTCAATGTGGGAACTCCTACATTCTGGCAGCAGACTCCTTGGAGAGCCAATGATAATGGGACAAACAGCTGAAAATCTAGCAGAGATGTATAATATCTCTCGAGAAGAACAGGATGAAGTTGCTCTTAGGAGCCACAACAATGCAGAAAGGGCCATTAAAGAAGGAAAATTCAAAGACGAGATCGTTCCAATTGAATTTGAAAAAAAGGGAAAGAAATATACCTTAGATACAGACGAACACGTGAGATATGGCCTTAAAATAGAAGACCTAAAAAGACTTAAGCCAGTTTTCAAAAAAGATGGAACAGTTACAGCAGGAAACTCCTCTGGGCTAAATGATGGTGCTGCGGCAATTCTTCTTATGAGCAGAAAAAAAGCAAAAGAACTTGGGCTAAAACCACTTGCTAAAATCATTGGATTTCAGGTAGCTGGGGTTGATCCCAAAATAATGGGTTTTGGACCTGTTCCAGCTACAAAAAAACTCCTTGAAAAGACAAAGATCTCTCTATCTGATATTGGATTAATTGAGTTAAATGAGGCTTTTGCTGCACAATATCTTGCGTGCGAAAAAAACCTTGGTTTGAATAGAGAGATTGTAAATGTCAATGGAAGTGGAATTGGATTGGGACACCCTGTTGGTTGCACAGGAGCCAGGATTATGGTCTCTCTTATGTATGAAATGAAGAGGAGAAATGTAGAGATAGGGCTTGCCACTCTGTGCGTAGGTGGTGGCATGGGAATGGCCACTATTATTGAGAATGAAGATTAAGAAGGGTATTTATGTCATTAAAAAGATGGAAATTAATTGAGTCAAACAAGGACAGCTCCTATAGGGTATTTGACTTAAGGGTAGATAAGGCCGTCTCTCCAAGGACAAATAAACCCTATGAATTCTATGTACTTGAATCAGGACCATGGGTAAATATAATCCCTCTCACAAGTGACAATGATGTGGTGTTTATAAAACAATACAGACACGGTATAAGGGACTTTACCCTAGAAATCCCAGGTGGGATGGTTGAACCAGAAGATACACCTGAAGGTGCTGCTATAAGGGAACTTAGGGAAGAAACAGGATATATTACAGATAATGTGGAATTTCTGGGAAAAGTACATCCCAACCCTGCTATATTAAACAATGAATGTTACACATATCTGGCAAGAGATGTTAAAAATACATATAAACAACAGTTAGATGAAAAGGAAGATATAGAGGTTTTATTAATACCCCTAACTCAAGTTACTGATTTAATACAAAAACAAAAAATTACCCATAGCCTAGTGATCTGTGCATTTACTTATCTTATATTAAAATACCCTCATCTCTTTAATCTATAACTACTTGAGCTAAGGGGATATTTTTATCAAGGGAGTAGAGATAGTTAAGGGCTCTGTAACCATCTACTCCCTTGATTTTCTGGAGATCCACATCATCATAGCTCCTTATTATTCTTAAAAACTCATCCAAAGTACATCTATCAAAATCTGCAGCTATTATAAATGCCTTTTTCTCATCTTCTACTGGGACAATAAACCCCAAGCTTTTAAGAGCCTCTATAAATTCCAATACAATAAATATTGGCAATTTAGTAACATTGGATAATTCTTCCAGGGTGACAACTCCATCTCCTTTTTTAAAAATTTTAATCATATAACATATGATTTTTAAAAATATAAATTCTTTTAGGGCTATATTAAAGCTTCCCAATTTCTCTCTAACATTAAATCGTCCATATTTTATTGATTTTAACTCATATGCTATAACAGCTCCAATAAGCAACATAAACCATGAGAAATATAACCATAACAACACCAGTAATACTTTTGCAAAACTACCATAGATTGCGTTGTATTTTGGATTAAATGGTTGATAATTAATAAATATGTATCTGGATATTTCCCACAATAGAGTTGAAAAAAATGATCCCACTAAAATACTCCAGGTATCAATTTTTCCATTTGGAATGTAATAAAAAATTATAAAAATAGAAAACCATACCATCAAAAAGGGTACAATTTTCAATAAAAAAAGATATACATATGAAATTAAAGAATAGGATAGAAATTTTTTTATAAGGGGAATATTTATGAGTGAAGAAGAATAAGTAGCTATCACAATCATTAAAATTGGAAATAAAAGCGTAATTGAGAAATAGCTTGTTATTTTTTCCTTTAATGAACGATTTTTTGGGATCTCAAATATTGTGTTTAGGGTATCCTCAATAGTACCTATTAATGACACTACCACTGCAAGTAGTGTAACAACCCCTAATCCTCCTAGCTTCCCAGCATTTGTATTATTTATATATGATAGTATATTGCTGACCACATCCTCTCTACCTGCGGTAATCTTTAATAAAAAATTATGGATAAATTCTGTGTGATGGAAACCAAGACCTTTAGAAATAGAAAAAGCAATGGCCAAAAAAGGCACAATTGACAGCGTAGTTACATATGTTAGCGCCGCTGCCCTAACACCACATTTATTTTTTTGGATAGAAAGAATTATTGACTTCATGAACTCCTTAAAATTACTAACTATATTACGAAAATCAAATTCTTTTATAATAAGTATCTTTTTTCTAAGATCCATACTTTGACTCCATAATTTTTTTGTCCTCTCACAAATGCTATCTTATGTATTTTTACTCAAACTTTCAATAACTACCAAATATATTTAATTAAAATTTAAATATTGCTTTTTTGAAAAAAGTTTTTAATAATTCCTGCAAGTTCATCAACTAATAATAATGGATGAGGAGGAATTGATGGCAAATTGTTTTCCATATCTGGTGGATAACACCCTCATGGAACAAATAAAAAACTTACCTACAGAAGAGCTTTTAGATTTTTGGGAAGAGACCCAGTTCTTAGATGATCAGTTCGACCAGGGAGAAGGTGCATCTCTTATGCTAAACCTTGAATATGAGAGGGCTGTACTCTATGAATTGCAGATAAGAAAGTGGACAGGTAAGCTCCCTCTGGACTTTTAACAAAGGGGACATTATGTCCCCTAAAAATTATCCTCTTCCAATTCCGTAATATTCAAATCCAAATTCTTTGACCAGTTTAGGATTATAGAGATTTCTGCCGTCAAAAATAACAGGATATTTCAATAGTTTTTTAATACGTGCAAAATCTGGATTTCTAAACTGATTCCACTCTGTGACAACCCCAAGACAGTCAGCGCCCTCAAGGGCAATGTATTCCCCATCTACTATCTCAACAAGGGGATTTTCTTTAAAATATTCCCTTGCCCTGTTATTGGCCTTTGGGTCAAAGGCCCTTATCCTCATCCCTTTTTCTGTCAAGTACTCAATTATAGTTATTGCTGAGGATTCCCTAATATCATCGGTATTGGCCTTAAATGCGACTCCCCAGATAGCAATGGTCTTTCCTTTAACTCCACCTCTGTTAGAAAAAAATTTTTCCACCTTTTTGGCCAGTACCCTCTTTTGCTCTTCATTAACCAAATGCACTGAACATAGGAGCTTTGGGTCATATCCAATCTGCTTAGCAGTGTTGATTAATGCCTTTACATCTTTGGGAAAACAGGAGCCTCCATAGCCAACTCCTGGATATATAAAGTGATAGCCAATCCTATGATCAGCCCCAATTCCAAGCCTAACATCAGATACATCTGCACCAACTTGTTCACAAATATTCGCAATTTCATTTATAAAGGAAATTTTGGTTGCAAGCATGGCATTGGCTGCGTATTTTGTCATCTCAGCACTTCTAATACCCATTACAATTAGCTTTTCTCTGGAACGGGCAAAGGGAGCATACAGGGCCTTAAGTAATTCTGCGGTCCTTACATTATCAGTACCAACAATAATTCTATCTGGTTTCATGAAATCAGAAACTGCATCCCCTTCTTTTAAAAATTCAGGATTTGATACCACATCAAACTCAACATTTACTCCCCTTTTTTCTATTTCCTTTGAAATTATAGCCCTAACCCTATCTGCAGTACCAACTGGTACAGTAGATTTGTTTACAACTATTCTGTATTCATTGATATATCTACCTATATCCCGTGCCACCCCTTCCACATACCTCATGTCACAACTGCCATCTTCTTTTGGAGGGGTACCAACACATATAAAGATAAACAGCCCTTTATCAATTCCTTCTTTAATCTGAGTTGTAAACTGAAGCCTTCCTTGTTTTAGATTTCTTTGAACCAGATCTTCCAGGCCAGGTTCAAAAATATGCACCTGGCCTTGCTTCAATTTATTAATAACATCTTCATTAATATCCACACAAATTACATTATTGCCTGTCTCAGCAAAACATGCAGCTGTAACCAGCCCAACGTAACCTGTTCCAACAATGCAAATATCCATAATTCAAGACTCCAATTTATGCTATCTTTTTTGCAAGTTCTGCAACCCTTTTCCCGAGTTTTTTCCCATTTTCCACGGATTTTTCATCAGGTGCCCCAACACAAGCAACACCATAGTGTCCAGTTGCACTCATGGGATCTCCAACAATTATCATTCCATAGATGAGCATTGCCTGTATAATAGACATCATTGTAGTCTCTTTTCCACCTGTTAAGTCTCCAGATGTAGCAAAAGCAGCACCTATTTTGTTTTCCATCTTTTTTCTAATAGATACAAATTCATCAAATACCCTCTTTAAATCACTAGCCATGACACCAAAATATACTGGAGAACCAGCAATTACACCGGCTGCATTTAAAAAGTCTTCTTTTGTTACCTCTTGTGTTGATCTTAAATTCGCCTTAACTCCATCAACCTCTTCCACACCCTTAGCAATAGCCTCTGCCAATTTTTTTGTGTTACCAGTTTTGGAATAATAAAGCACTAATATTTCCATAACAATAACCTCCTGTTTTATAACTTGCAAAAAAGCAAACAATTTTATACAAATTAATTGAATTTGTTATAAACTTAATTAATCTAAATAAAATAAATGTCAAATACATATCTTATCAATATAAACGGCAAAGATGCACCAAGCAAGCTAAAACACATCACAAAAACCCTTAACCTTTTTAAGGGTGAGGTCCTAGATATAAACCAGGCAGTAATATATAAGACATTGTCAGTGGAAATCTTAATCAAACTCCCGTCAAACATCCTAATAGACGACTTTTTTAAAGAAGTATTATATACCTGTCACAAATTAAATCTCCATGTAACCTTTGAAAAGATAGATTTTGATAAAAATTACCCACTAAATGACTCATTTAAAAAAAGATATATTATAACAGCACTTGCAAAAAACCTTACCTCAAACCATCTCCACTCACTTATAGACCTGATCCTTAAGGATGATGTGAATGTAATTTCCATTGAAAGATTATCTAAACCCAAATTAAATAGCGCTGAAAATGAGGGTGTTAGTTGTATAGAAATAACACTTGAGGGAAAAGGGCTTGATTTAGAAAAAATCAGGCGAGAATTTTTAATTCTATCACAAAAGGGAGATATTGACTTAGGGATACAGGAAGATACTCCCTATAGACGTCATAGAAGACTTATTGCCTTTGATATGGATTCTACTTTGATCCAAACAGAGGTTATTGACGAGCTTGCTAAGAGAAAAGGGGTATATGAAGAGGTCAAAAGAATTACAGAGAGGGCAATGCACGGAGAACTTGACTTTAAAGAGAGTCTAAAAAGGCGGGTTGCCCTGCTAAAAGGGTTAGAAGCATCAGTTCTTTTTGATGTAGCAAAAAATTTGCCCCTAACAGATGGAGCATTAAAACTAATTAAAAATCTAAAGATACTTGGCTATAAAATTGCGATAATTTCAGGTGGTTTTACATTTTTTGGAGAATACTTAAAGAAAAGATTGAACATAGATTATGTATTTGCAAATGAGCTTGAAATAAAAGACAATGTGTTAACAGGGAAGGTCGTAGGAGACATAATTGACGGTGAAAAAAAAGCTGAGATTTTAAAAAAGCTTGCCAGGTTAGAAAACATATCCCTGGAGCAGGTAATAGCAGTTGGAGATGGCGCAAATGACCTTCCAATGTTAAATTTAGCAGGGCTTGGCATTGCTTTTAGGGCTAAACCAATTGTAAGGGAAGGGGCAAAACAGTCCTTAACAAACGTAGGCCTAGATGCAATACTGTACTTTCTGGGGATAAGGGATAGAGAGGTAGTAGCATAACTTACTTGGCTACCATTTTACTTGGAGTCTTTACTCTCATCCCTTGTGAGCTCAAAAAATGAGAGGATAAAGATGTTTGATCTGCCAACTCTTTTTTTTACATCTTTTGTAATCACCCTATCTGGGGCAATGATGCCTGGACCGCTTTTAACTGTTACTATTGCAAACTCTGCTAAAAAGGGCTTTTGGGAAGGCCCTATTCTTGTGCTTGGACATGGGATATTGGAGCTTATACTTGTTATATCTATTTTACTTGGTCTATCCCCAATTTTAAAATCTTCGACCTTTATCCTGTTAGTAAGTATTGTTGGTGGGTCAATGCTCATATATATGGGTTATGATATGATAAAATCCGCAAAGAATTTAACACTAGATGCAAAACAGATAAAAAATAACGAAAAATTACTTTATAAATCATCTATAATTGCAGGAGCAGTAGTTAGTCTTGCAAATCCATATTGGATACTCTGGTGGGCAACAATTGGTATGGGGTATTTGATGACTGCAATAAAATTTAAAATAATTGGTGTAACTATATTTTTTACAGGTCATATATTGGCAGACTTAGCATGGTATTCTCTAGTATCTTTTGGGATTAGTAAAGGCAAAAGAATAATGAAAGATTCCACTTACCATGCTATAATTAAATTATGTGGCCTTTTCCTAATAATATTTGGCGGATATTTTCTATATGGAATTAAAAATCATATTTAATACTTTAACATCCATTTTTTGTAATAATTCCCCCAATAGATATTATTTAAACAGACCCATATAAAATCTTTTAACAAAAGATAAAAACACCCTATCTGGTCTAAAGCTTATGTCCTTTAATTCTTTAGGATATTGAAATCCCACTTTTGAATTAAAACTATTGTCTCTTATTAAATCTATATGCTCAATTTTTGAACCGTATAAATTCTTTAATAGAGCCCTTTTGTAAAGAGGTATTGAATTGATATCTACACCTATTAAATTGTATATGGCTGTATCAAGTGCAACAGGATTATCTGATACAGCAACAAGATTTAATTTTTTCCTTACTCCATCTAAAGGACCTGTTTTCTCCATTGCAAATATTCCATCTACTATATTAATGGATCTTGGGATATAATCTAAAATTTTTAAAATTAAGTCTGAAAATATATTGTGATCCTTGCCATATCTTATATGTGCTAATAATTTATTAAATCCAACTACAAGTCCAAAATAATTTTTTACACAAAGACTAAGTCCCATTTGTCCATGTGCCTTTAATTTGCTTACATTTATAACTAAATCTACATCCTGTATTTCCTTTGCCAAGGGATAATAAAATCCCTTATATTTTGTTTTATTAAAATCAATAATTTTTACAGGCAAATCTTTTACAAGGTCATACAACCCTGTTATTTTGGCTATATTCTTAGCAGACCCAAAGGCTGGAGAATCCCCAATAAATACATCACATCCCTGCCTTAAAAATATTTTGCTTAAATAATATATAATATACGGATTTGTACAACTTATCTCAAAATTCTTTGGTGCAATAAAATTTGGCTTAATTAAAATATTACTACATTTAATATCAAAATCATTTAAAACATCATATAATGCATATTCTAAAGTCTCGTTATATTCATCAATTCTCAATAAAAAAACTGGTATTTTCATGGTAATTTAGCTATTTGATCAACTTTAGTCCAATTAATAGAGACATTATAGACATAATTATCACATAACTTATCACATAAAATAAATTTAATGTGTACAAAAATCCAACTATGAAACTCCCCAAAAAATAGGACAGGCCAAACACTGTATTAAAAATACCATATGAATATCCTCTCTTATCTATTGGAATAATATCTGCGATAGAAGCCCTCATAACAGTCTCATACATACCCATGACCATACCCCAGATAATAATTCCTAAAATTAAAAAATTTATACTTTTCGTAAACACAAAAAACGGAATAAGTAAATTAACAAATGGTATAATAAGCACTGTTTTTAGTCCGAATTTATCATATATCCTGCCTATTATTAGTGCAAAGATTGCATCAATTCCCATTGCTAGTGCATATATAACAGGGATAGATGAATCACTTAATATATGCTGGACCTTAAAATGATAAGATATTATCTGAAAATTCACAAAGCCCATTACACTAGTAGCGCTAAAAACAACATATATCCAAAATATAGACGGAATATCTTGTTTTATTTTATTATCACTTAAGTCTTTTTCCAGCAGCTTTGGATCTTTAACAATGTGTTTTGCAACAAAAAGGGCAATAACCATAATAATACAGGGGAATATGAGCATTAAAAATCCCTTTTTATAGCCAAGCCCAACATATAAGAATAATCCAAATAAAAGAGGTCCTATTATTGCCCCAATCTGGTCCATTGCTTCATGGATTCCAAAGCCAAATCCCCTCCCAATTTTTTTTGTGGCATGAGAGAGGATAACATCCCTTGCAGGGGTACGCACGGCCTTCCCTATCCTCTCTAACACAATGAACATAGCTGCAATCTGCCATGAATTTGAGATGCCAAGCAAAGGGATAGAAAAAATCATCAAATAGCCTAAAATAGTAAACGTCCATACAAGATTGGTTTTATCTGTTAAATAACCTGATATAAGTCTTAGGCCGTATCCAAGGAACTCACCAAGGCCTGAAATAAATCCCACAATTGCAGCACTTGCACCAAGGCTGGCCATATATGGACCAACAACACCCCTGGCACCTTCATATGTCATGTCTCCAAGTAAACTCACTATTCCAAAAATTAAAATAAGAGAAAGCGAAGGATTTTGCCTTATTTTTTTTAAAATCAATGTTTTATCCTCCCATAAAAAGCTCTATTAGAGTTTCCAACCCCTGAGTTGATAATAGTCCTTTAGCATCACCACAAAGTCCTTTTTATTTTTGGCATACGTCCACACGCCAAAAAACAATGGGGACATTAATGGGGTTTTCTTTCGTTAGTTAGTATCCCATAAAATTTCTAAAACTTGTTGAGCTGTTTTTTCCCAGCTAAATAATTTAACTCTTTTCCTGCCCTTTTGAATAAGCTTTTGTTTTAAATCCTTATCTGTCATAACTTTGTAAATCCCTTCAGCTATGCTGTCAACATTGTAAGGATCCACGTAATAAGCCGCATCACCACAAACTTCTGGCAATGAAGCAGCGTTAGAAACTAACACCGGGCACCCACAAGCCATGGATTCTAAAGGAGGCAGCCCAAATCCTTCATAAAGAGAGGGGAAGACAAATAAAGACGCTTCTTTGTAGAAAAAAGGAAGATCTTCATCTTTTATATAGTCAGTAAATATTACCCTATCACATAAACCCAAATTTTTTACCTTTTCTTTTAATTCAGGATAAAATTTCGTATCTTTTTTGCCACCAATAATAAAATATAAGTCTTTTATCGGTACTCTAGAGAAGGCTTCTAGAGCTCTTTTGAGATTTTTGTATGGTCTCATATCTCCTACATAAAAAATGTAATTTTTTATATTGTATTCTTTCTTTATTTGTCTTCCTTTTTTAGGGACGTCTTTTAATCTACAACCCTCATAAATTACATGTATATTTTTCCCTTTAAGATTATATGCATTTATAATATCTTTTTTGGTGCTTTCAGAAACGCAGATAATAATTGGTGAATATTTTAAAAGCCATGGAAGTAAAAATCGAGAATAGTATTTCATTCTGGGATAAATATGAGGATATAGCAGAGGAAGTATATCGTGAACAGTTATAATTTGATTGAAGCATGGATATAAAATGCCTTCTGGTACAGGATTATAAAGAGATAATAATTTGTGTTTTCTGTAATAAAAGGGAAGACAAAATTGTTCCCATATTATCCTTGCTAAATGGCCTTTAAATCTTTTATGAGGAGAAGTTATACTATTTATTAGATGAACATTGTGAGGATATTCTTTTTTAAGATTATGGGAAGAAGTATATACAACAATATCTAAATTTTTTTTTAAAAGTTCTTTAGTTATCTCATAAGTATAAATTCCAAGACCAGTAGGTTGATCATGCGTAAAAGAAGCATTAATACCTATTTTAGGTTCAACTCTTTCACATTTATCCATACATATCCTCCTGTAAATACTGTAACAAATATTTCTGTAATTATGCTAGCATAAGCAGCTCCAACTGCTTGCCATAAATGTATAAAAAAGTAGTTTAATATAATATTTAATAATGTGGCAAGTAGAGTAATGTATAGATATAGTTTGCTTTTATCTAAGGCTATTAAAGATTGGGTGGTAAGGTGTCCAATAAATACAGGTATGACAGCAAAAGCTAAAATTTTTAGAAGTTCTATTGATCTTTGGAATCTTTCCCCATATAAGATGGTAATAAGAGGATGCGATAAAAAGTATATTAAACTAGAGCATAATATGCCAAGAGATATCATTATAAAGAGGATTTTGGGAAAAATAGAGATAAAATTTTTTTGCTTTGATAAATTAGGGTAACATAAAGCCATTATTGTTGCAGGGATTATAAAACTGCCTTCCATCAATTTGTATGCTGTACTATACCAGCCAACCTCTTTAGTATTAACCATTAATCCTAACATTAAAGTATCTATTCTAAAATAAAGCATCCAAAGAATTGCAGTTAAAAACAAAGTGATTCCTTCCTTTAAAAGTACCTTATAAGATGGGCTTATAGTTGTTGGTTGGGAATGGTAATGTTTTTTTAGAAGAGACAGTCCTACTCCCCATGTTAAAAGAGCTGAGAAAAGAAGTGCCCATGCACCTGTAAGAGCAGATTTTAAGTAAAAAAGATTAGAGAGAATAATTAATGAAATTAAGGCCAACATCTTATTTGCAGGGGAGAGAAAAGCTTCATAAATAAATTTTTGTTTTCCTCGAAAAAAAGCAAAAATTGTGTTGTTAAAGGTCATAACTATTAGATAAAGAGTAAAGATTAAAGTAAGGAGAAGATGTGTTTTAAAAATTAGTGAAGCAATACAAATTACGATACTTGCTAGTAAGCTGCTGATAATTCGTATAAAAAAGGCTTTGTTTACGACATCCTCTGCACCTCTACTTACCCATTTTGTTATAACCATATCCAAGCCCAATTCTATAATTGGTTGGGCAATGATAAAACAAAAGGCTTGGGTATAGGCAAATCGTCCGTACTCCTCTAGACCTATAAGCCGCGGTAGAAGAATATAAAAAGCAAACATAACAAATTTTGCTATAATTTGACCTAGAGGAAACCAAAAATTACTCATCGGTTGTTAAAGAGTTGGCTAAAAGTTAGAGAGATGTACTCATGAATTGAAAGTAAGGTATTTGTGCGGTCACTATATGGTATATTCATTTAGCTTTTGTTCCACAAATTTTTTAAATTTTTCTTTAAATTTTTCTTTGCTGAATCGTTGAGCGTTTTCACGAATTATTTTGGGGTCAAATTTATCTTTTGTTTTTTCAAAATATCTTATAGCATCAATTACACCCTTTATGTTCTGTTCATTGAAAAAAATTCCTGTTTTTCCATCAATAACACTTTCAGGAGCTCCTCCTTTCCCATAGCAGATTACAGGTGTTCCACATGCCTGAGCCTCTACCAGGACGATACCAAAATCTTCTTCCCCAGCAAAGACAAAGGCCTTAGCGCGCTCCATGAACTTTTTTACAATTTCAAATGGTTGATAACCCAAAAATTTTACATTTTCCCCGGCAAGTTTTTGTATTTTTTTTAAATCCGGACCATCACCTATTACAATAAGCTTTTTGTGTTTTATTTGGGTAAAGGCTTTTACCACCACATCAACTTTTTTATAAGGTACCATGCGAGATACAATTAAGTAATAATCTTCTTTATTCGTGTGTAAATGAAATCTTTCAACATCTACTGGTGGATAAATTACAGTAGCCTCTCTTCTATAAGTCCTTTTTATCCTTCTAGCCACATATTTTGAGTTGGCAATAAAAAAATCAACCCTATTTACAGTAGTTACGTCCCAAATCCTCATATAGTGCAGGATTATTTTGGCTATTAATCCCTTTATACCTTTAGTTAGTCCTTCTTCTTTTAAGTATTGGTAGTACATATCCCATGCATATCTAATTGGTGTATGGCAATAACAAATGTGGAGCTGTTTTGAATTGGTGAGGATTCCTTTGGCAACGCACGTATTACTTGAAATTATCACATTATAATGAGATAGATCAAATTGTTCTATTGCCAGGGGGAAAAGGGGTAAATACATCCTGTACCTTTTTTTCGCCCATGGAAGATTTTGAATAAAGGAAGTAATAATTTTTGCATTTTCAAGAAGAGTATCTTTTATACTGTCTTTGTCCGCTACGAGAGTATATATTGGGGCAGGATATATTTCATAAATTGCTTCTAGAACCTTTTCAGAGCCTGCTATGGTAGTTAGCCATTCATGAACAATAGCAATATTTCCATTCATTAGATTTTCATCCTAAACTTATTATCTTTTTTAAAATGCTCCATCTTTTTTTATCACAGCTTTAACCGTTTGCAGCAGTATTAGAATATCAAGCCAGATACACCAATTTTGAATATACCACACGTCTAGCTTTTTTCTCTGTTCATATGATGTGTTACTTCTACCACTAATTTGCCAGAGACCTGTGATTCCTGGCCGCACCATTTTATAAAATTGTGCATCTTCCTTATAATATTTTTTTAATTCTATATCTGTAACAGGTCTTGGTCCAACTAAACTCATCTCTCCTTTGATAACATTGAAGAGTTGAGGGAGTTCGTCCAAAGAAGTCTTTCTTAAAAAAGACCCTATTTTAGTAATTCTGGGGTCATTTTTTAGCTTAAAATTGGCTTCCCATTCTTTTCTTGCTTGTGGATTACTTTCAAGAATATTTTTTAGTCTTTTCTCTGCATCCTTATACATTGTTCTAAACTTATAAATCTTAAAAGGCCTTCCATTTCGACCAATACGCTTTTGTGTATATATTATTGGACCAGCAGAAGTTAATTTTATAGTTATTGCGATCAATAACATAACTGGAATGCTCACTATTAAAATGGGGATTATGAGAAAAAATTCAGAGATTCTTTTTAATGCACGATTTATTGGGTCAGCTAGATTATTTTTTGTGTGAAGCAAAAATATTTCTTCATAAAAAAGATAATCTAGTTCACATGTTATCAATGAGATGCCCTGGAGTTCTGGCACAATTAAAACATTAGGTATATGGTGTCTAATCTTCGTAAAAAGTTGTTTTATCCTTTCACTACCAATAGAGGGCATTGCCAAAATAGCCGTGTGTATATCTTCTTTGTCCGCTATTTCAAAAAGTCTATCAATCTTCCCTAAGATTGGATATTTTCTTCCTTCAATGTCTATTTCGCCTTTTTTATAATCATCTAAAAAACCCAAATTATTATAGTAAAAATATTTATCTTTTATAAACCCTTTCGCGACTGCCTGGCCAGCTTGGCCTGCACCCAGAATGATTACCTTTTCTTGAATGGGTAAGATTGAACATAGAATTCGTTTTGTCACGAACCTCATTAAGGGTATTATTAAAAAGTTGAAACAAAAGGAGGATATCAAAACAAGTCTTGAAACTCTATATCCCAGTTTTTGTAAAGTAATTGCAGATAATATAACAACTGATGCAATTAAAATGGCTTTCCATGTTCTCTTTAATTCCTCCCATAAGGATAATTTTTTGGTATAAACCCCTTCAATGGCCATAAAAGAGATAAAACAAACAGGTATCCACCATAAGGATAGATAAAATAAAAGAGGATGATCAAATAAAGGTGAGTTAGGAATTATGTATGGAAACAGAAATTTTCGTAGGAAAAAACCTATCAAAAGCGATGCGTAATAACCAATTAAATCAGAAAATATCAGAAAAAAAGTGTATAGAAATAAGAATATTTTTTGGCGTCTCATATCATTTAGATGTGATCAAATAAATTACAGATTC
>JAMOQN010000090.1 GCA_027063985.1 Desulfohalobiaceae bacterium | reverse complement strand
GCCCTATACGCTGCCCGCATGGCAATTTCCGTCTTTCCAAACCCCACATCTCCGCATATTAACCTGTCCATTGGCTCATCTTTTTCCATGTCCTTTAATACATCCAAAATGGCCTTTTCTTGATCAGGTGTCTCTTCAAATGGGAAAGTGGCTTCAAACTCTCTATAATCTTCATCCACTGGGGGATATTTAAACCCCTTAATCACTTTCCTGTATGCATACATTTTTACAATATCGTGGGCAATGGTCTCAATTGCCTTTTTTACCTTCTCCCTGGTCTTTGCCCAACTAGTTGAGCCCAGCCTGTCTAGAGTTGGAACTACACCATCAGGCCCTTTGTATTTCTGGATAAGGTTTAATTTATCCACTGGGACGTAGAGTTTGTTGGAATCTGCATACATAAGTTCTAAGTAATCGTTTCCAATATCATTTACCTGAAGGCGAGTGAGCCCAAGGAATTGGCCTATTCCATAGTCCCTGTGAACGAGAAAATCTCCTGGCTTGATCTCATCTACATCTGATATTCCCTTAAATTTTTTTTGGATTTTTGCTGATGGAGCCTTTGATTTTGCTGGGAGAAAAATAGATTCAGATAAAAACATCACATGATTCCATTCAAGGGAAAGGCCAATTGAGAGAGGAGATATAGTTACAAATATACCCTTTTTATCTGGATGGAACTTTTCATAAATGTCAAATAAAGCAGTCTCATCTGCTGATTTCCTTTCATTGATTATATTAAAAAATTTATTTTTTGCTTTTTCGCTCCTAAAGGTGAGTACTACCTGATTTTTTGTTTTAGACCACTCTTTTAAGGCAGAAATTAATGTGGAAATAGGCCGTTTTTTGTCTTCAGGACGCCAAAAAAGGTCAGAAAATGAAAAGTATTTTTGTTCTGGTAATTGCAGGGTTGCTGTTTCTTTACTTGCAAGGGGATCAAATATCACCTTTTTTCCTTCAACCCAAAGGGATTTGGCTTGAGAAGCCGTATTAAAAGCCTTGTCGTAGGGAATTCTCACCCCTTTATTTTGGTGTAGTTGCTCAAAAAAGTTTTTCCATATAGCTTCGCTATCATCTAATGTCCGCCTGAGCATCTCTGGCTCTACTAAAAAAAATATTGTATTTTCTGGTAGATAGTTAGTGAGTGATGTAGCTTCTTTATAAAACAAACCTGGAAGGATATTATTCTCTTCAAGACTAATTGAATCTTCAAAAACAGAAATGGCCTTTTTGCTGAGCAGTCCCGTCTTCCAAAGGTAGTGCCATATATCTTTGGCCTCTTTTATTAATTTATCATCAGAAATAACTGGAGTGAGAGGTAAAAGAACTACATGGTCTAGTGCGTTTTTTGAGCGTTGGGACAGGGGATCAAATGTGCGTATCCCTTCAACCAGATCCCCAAAAAGTTCTATCCTTACAGGCCGTGAATATCCTGGCGCATATACGTCTATTACATCTCCTCTTACAGAAAATTCTCCCAGGTTTGTGGTTAGTTTTGTTCTATTATAGCCAAATTGGGTAAGTATTTCTATAAGTTCATCATAAAGTATAGAATCACCAACAGAGATAAAGAAGTAATTGTCCTTGATAATTTCTGGTGGAGGCCAAAAAGGGAGGAGATTATCCGCAGTGCAAGCTATTATTTTAGGTGTTGGGCCTTCAACGAGTTTAAATAGAGCTGCCCATCTCTTTGCCCAATTTTTTTTATCCTGGGTATTTGGGTCAAACCTACCAAGTTCTATAAAACTTTCTTCCCAGAAGCTATTTTTTGTTTTTGGGCTAAAGATCTTTATAAGAGCAGAAAAGGTCTTTAGGTATGATTCATCTGGAAATATTACAACGACATCTTTTCCCTTTTTATAAAAAAGATTTGCCAGATAACACTGGCTCCCTACCCCTGACTTTGTAATAGTCAGGTCTTTGTCTAAATTGTGTAAGATTATTTTCTTTATATTTGGTGGAAAAAACAAGGCAACTTCCTTGATCTCAAAGAGAAATTTAAAGAGAGAATCTTAATCTTTTCTACGTATAATATCAACAACTAAAAAATGGTGTTTTTGGGATTGATATAAACATATTGTGGACTTACTTTATAAAAAGAGTTGTAAAAATGAAATCCCTTGATATTTTCAGAGCTGTCATTTACTTTTTTTAACTCAAGTGTATCAAACAACAAAAATAATTGGTCTAAATTGGTCATATGTTAAACACAAAGAAAAAGGTGTAGAAATATGGACGAGAAAATTCAAAAAAATCAGTCTCCAAAGTATACTTGTAGGGAATACAGAGAGGAGATGACCTTAATTGGCCTTAGAAAAATGCTTGAAAAAAAGGATTTAAAGCCTGAAGAAAGGGACTATATAGAGAAGAAGATTCAAGAATTAGAAGAAAAGATGGGACTTTTATAACGTAAGGAAATGTTTAACAAAAAAAAGGGCTTTATGAGATATTTTAATACAGCAGGACCTGTTAGGTGTGATGAGCACTATTGTCTCCCACCCCTTGAGAGGCTGGAATTGGAAGAAGTATTGATGCTCATAGACCAAAAAAAATATTTTGTATTACATGCACCAAGGCAAACAGGAAAGACCAGTTGTTTGCTTGCATTAATGGAGTATTTAAACAATCAGGGGAAATATAACTCTATTTATATTAATGTTGAAGTGGCCCAGGCAGCAAGGGAAAATGTGTATGAAGCAATGGATGCCATTTTATATGAGCTGAGTACAAAAATAGAAGATATAATTGGGGATGATTTTTTAGTAAAACAGAGAATGGATATCTTGAGATTTGGTCCCCATACAATCTTAAAAGAAGCCCTTAGAAAATATTGTCTCCATAGTCAAAAACCAGTTGTCCTGATGATTGATGAAATAGATAGCTTAATAGGTGATACACTTATAAGTGTTTTAAGACAACTAAGAGCCGGGTATACTGACAGGCCAAAGACCTTTCCTCAGAGTATAATACTTTGTGGTGTTAGGGATGTAAGGGACTATCGTATTCATTCAAGTCAACAAAAAGAAGTAATTACAGGTGGTAGTGCTTTTAATATTAAAGCAGAATCCCTTCACCTTGGGGATTTTGATAAAAGGGAGATAAGTATCCTCTATTCTCAACACACTGAGGAAACAGGTCAGGAATTTGAAGATGGGGTGATTGATTATGTGTGGGAGTTAACAGAAGGTCAGCCATGGCTTGTGAATGCCCTGGGGTATGTGGCCTGTTTTGAGATTAAGCAGAGTAGAGATAGGTCCAAAAAAATAACAAAAGACATAATAGAACAGGCAAAAGAAAAGATAATAATAGAGAGATATACCCATATTGACCAGCTTGCTGATAAATTGAGGGAAGAGCGGGTTAAAAAGGTAATTGAGAGGATTCTAATGGGGGAAGAAGAGCCAGAGGATATCCCAGTTGATGACATCCTGTATGTAAGAGATTTAGGTCTTATAAAGACCCATCCCAGTCTCAGGATATCCAATAAGATATATCAAGAGGTGATACCAAGGGAACTTACATTTTCCACCCAGCTTACCATCACCCAGGAGGCTGCATGGTATGTGAGGGAAGATGGCTCTCTTGACATGGATAAACTCATGCGCGCTTTTCAGGAGTTTTTCAGAGAGCACAGTGAATCCTGGATTGAGAGATTTGACTACAAAGAGGCAGGCCCTCAGCTTCTTTTGCAGGCATTTTTACAGAGGATAGTAAATAGTGGAGGTAGAATATACAGAGAATATGGTCTTGGAAAAAGACGCACAGACCTATTAGTTGTATGGCCAACCAAAGATAATAATGTGCAAAAAATAGTGATAGAACTAAAGATATTACGTAAAAGTTTGGACAAGGTAGTAGCAGAAGGACTCAAGCAGACCAAAGACTACATGGACAAGTGCAGTGCCCTTGAAGGGCATTTAGTTATTTTTGACAAAAGAAAAGATATATCCTGGGATGAAAAGATATTTGAGATGGAAAAGACAGTGGATGGCAAAAAAATAAAGGTATGGGGGATGTAGAAAAATTATTTATCACTGGACAACCTCTAGAAGATAATACATGTTTTTTAGCTGAATATGAAATTTAGGAGAAGGTTATGAAAGTAGCACTAATATGTCCTCCCTACCCGTTAGAAGAATATCCATCACCACCCCTTGGAATTTCATATGTTGCAGCAACCTTAGAAGAGATTGGGGTTGATGTAGAAATATGGGATTTTATTGTGCAAAAATATACCCATGAGAAAATTGAGAGGTTTGTGAAGAGATTTAATCCAGATGTAGTAGGCGCAACTTCAGTGACCATGAATTTTTTATTTGCCCAAAAAATTTTAAAAGAAGTGAAGAAACTAGCTCCAGATGTAATCACCATGATGGGTGGCCCCCATGTATCCTTTGATGTAAAAGATACTTTGAATTTATACCCTCACATTGACTTAATAGTTGTTGGAGAAGGTGAACTCACTCTAAAAGAACTTATTCCAGATATAAAAAACAAAAAAAATTGGAAAAATATTAAGGGAATAGCGTTTAGAAATGAAGATGACAGTATAAATATCACACCTAAAAGGGAGCTTATACCTGATTTATCAAAGCTTCCCTTACCGGCCAGACATCTACTTCCTTTATCAAAATATTTGGCTCTGGGCTTTCCTGTTAGTATTACAACCAGTAGGGGATGTCCCAACAAATGCATATTTTGTCAGGGTAGAAGGTTGCTTGGATTAAAACCCAGGTATAGGCCTATTGGAAGTGTGGTATCAGAGATTGAGTATCTCATATCCCTGGGGTTTTCCAGGATCAATTTTGCAGATGATTTTTTTACGTCCAATAAACCACGGGTGAAAGATCTGTGTGGGGAAATTAAAAAAAGAGGTTTAGAATTTTCGTGGAGCGCCTTTGTAAGGGTAGATTCAGTTGATAGGGAACTTCTTTTGGCCATGAAAGATGCTGGGTGTGATACCGTTAGTTTTGGAGTTGAATCTGGAAATGAAGAAATGCTTAAAAGAATTAGAAAGAGAATAAAAATTTCCCAAGTAAAAGAGGCAGCAAGGATTTGCAAAGATGTAGGGATGAGGTGTTTGGCATCTTTTATTGTGGGACTTCCAGGGGAGAGTTATGAAACCCTCAGGGATACGGAAAAATTGGCCAAGGAGCTTGAGGAGTTAGGCATTGAATATGGCTATCACATGCTGGCTCCTTTTCCAGGTACAACCATTAGAGAAGACATAGACAAATATGACCTTAAAATACTGTCAAATAATTGGGATGATTACGATGCAAATAGGCCTATTGTTGCCACATCTTCCCTTGGCCCACAAGATATTGAAAATTTTGTAAAAAAATATGAAAATGATTTAAAAATAGTGCAAGAACAGACTAAAGAAAAATACAAACAGGGAAAATTGAGTGAGTTAGAAAAGTTTCATTTCGAAGGGATGATGAGGACTGAAGTGATATTCGAACTACTTAAAAATGATATTATTGAGGAATTTCCTTTAATATCAGAAGATAGGGATCCTGTTTATGAGTTGTCCCAAAAAATCAGTAAAATAACGGGAAAAGATGTCTCTTTCGTGGAATATGTAATAAAAGATATCACCCAAAAAGGGTATCTTAGATGTATTAAGGACACTAATGGATATAAGTGGCTATGGAAGGAAAATGAATAAATAGATGTCTTTATATTTTTTTACCTTGATAATTTAGGAAAATTAGTTATTATATAATTTATCACTATAACTTTAAAGAGGAGGAGGTGGAAGGTTATGCCTGTTGTTACTATATCCAGAGGAACTTATTCCAAAGGAAAAGAAATTGCAGAGAAATTGTCCCAGAGGTTAGGCTATGAATGTATCTCCAGGGATATAATTATTGAAGCCTCAAAGGAATTCAATATACCTGAAGTAAAATTAATCAGGGCCCTCCATGATGCTCCATCTGTTTTAGAGAGGTTTACTTACGGTAAAGAAAGATATATCGCTTATATTAGATATGCCCTGTTGAATCATGCAAGAAAAGACAATGTGGTGTATCATGGACTTGCAGGTCATTTTTTCTTGCAGGGAATTCCTCATGTGGTAAAGGTAAGGATAATAGCTAATCTGGAAGACAGGGTTAAAGAGGAAATGAAAAGGGCCAATATCTCAGCAGATGAGGCAAGAAAATTACTGAAAAAAGACGATTATGAACGCAGAAAATGGGCATTGGCACTTTATGGTATAGATACTAATGACTGTAAATTATATGATGTGGTCTTTCACATAGATACGTTAAAAGTAGATGATGTGGTTGATTTGTTAGAACAGATAGTTAAGAGGCCGTGTTTTCAACCAACTGATTTATCTCGTAAGATTTTGGAAAATAGATATATGGAGGCAAAGATAGTAGCAAGTCTCGTTGACCAATTTCCCCATGTAACAGCTAGCTATAATAATGAAAGGGCCTATATCTCCTTAAAAGCCCCAGCCAGCAAAGAAGATGAAATTAGGAAAAAAATTGAGGAGATACTAAAGAAAGACGACACCCTTAAAGATATTGATTTTGAAGTATTTATAAAGCCTATTGACATGTATGTCCCAGATTAAAGTGTCCAGCTAAGGGTCAGAATTTTGTGACCCTTAGCATAACTTTTTGGTTGGATTTTTCAAAAAATTTTAAGAAGTTGAGGTGAGTTTTTTTAAATACCATTTGCCTGCCTTATCTAAAATATTATACGAGCGTTTGGCAAGTTCGTTTACATCTGGTAGATAGCCATTTTGTATAAGGGCAGTATCATAGAGATGGTTTATAATTTCCTCTATAAAATCGTCTTTTGGTCCATTTGATACTATCTTGGATAGGTCTTTTATTAGTTCGCTTTCTGGGTTTATTTCCAATATTTGTTTGGGAATAGATGTGTCTTTGTTTATAAGTTGAATGATTTTTTGCATTTGGGAGCTCAACTTGCCGTCTGGACTTACCAAACAAACAGGAGTCTGGGTAAGCCTATTTGTAGTCCTCACATCTATTACCTTGTCTTTTAATACATCCTTCATCAGCTTTATAAGATTTTGTATCTCTGTTAAATCTTTCCCTTGCTCTTCTTTTTTCTCTTTTTTGATTTTATTTATGTCAGCATGTTCAACAGGTTTGAATTTTTTGCCTTTATATTCAGATATTGCCTGCAGGATGAATTCATCTATTGGTTCATAGAGGTACAAAACTTCAATTTCAGCTTCTTTAAAGGGTTCTAAGTATGGACTGTTTTCTATGGATTTTCTATCATTTCCAGAAATATAATATATTTCATCCTGATCTTCCTTCATATTTGATATGTATTCATCTAAAGAAATAACTTCATTTTCATCTTCTACCCTGGATGAATTAAATCTAATTAGTTTTGAAAATTGTTCTCTGTTTTGGAAATCTGTATATCCAAGCTTAAATATTTTCCCATGTTCTTTCCAAAAAATATTGTATTTGTCTTTGTCATTTTGGGCGATATCCTCTAATTTTTTTAGGACCTGCTTTGTGATTGTGGAATTTATCTTTTGAATAACCCTATTTTCCTGAATGGTCTCTCTGGAAAGATTTAATGGTAGGTCTGAACTGTCTACCACTCCTTTTAAGAATCCAAGGTAGTTTGGTATAAGCTCTTTGTTTTTCTTCTGAATAAGAACTCTGTTTACGTACAAATCTAGTCCATAATTGTCTGTATAAGTTTCAAACACCACAGTGGATTTTTTAGGTATAAATACAATAGAGCTAAATTGTACTGGAGCATCTACAGATATGTGAAGATAATCAAGGGGATCTTCTGGGTCGTGGGTGAGAAATTTGTAAAATTCATTATATTGTTCTTTCTTTATTTTAAATTTTGGTTCCTTCCACAAAGCTGGAATGGTGTTTACCTTTTCTCCGTCAACATAGATGGGAAAGGTAATGAAGTTTGAATGGGTCTTAATTATGGATTTTAATTTTTCTTTACCCAAAAAATATGTTGAATCGTCCTTTAAATACACCCTTATTTCAGTGCCCCTTGATAAGTCTTCATCTAAGTCTTGGACTTCAAAACCACCCATTCCGTCGGACTTCCAGATAACCGGTTTAGCCTTTGGATCATAGGACCTACTCTTTACCTCAACTTCCTTTGCCACCATAAAAACAGAGTAAAAACCCACCCCAAATTTACCAATTATATCTTGGGCCTGATCCTTTTCTGATGAAACTTGTTTTAGAAATTCCTCTGTCCCTGATTTGGCTATTGTCCCTAAATTTGATATAATTTCTTCTTTGGTCATTCCAATGCCCGTATCCTTGACAATGAGCATCTTATTTTTGTCATCAGTAGTTATCCTTATCTCCAGGGGCAATTCTTTTTGATATACATCTTCTCCTTGCGTGAGTTTAAACCGCACTTTATCCAGGGCGTCAGATGCATTTGAGATAAGCTCCCGTAAAAATATTTCTTTGTTTGTGTAGATGGAATTTATAATTATATCTAAAAGTTTTTTTGTTTCAGCTTGAAATTCAAAAATTTCACCTTTTAGCATAAGGACCTCCATTATTTTTTATTTTTTCCTTAGGTTATGAATTAAAACTATTGGATTATTCAAAGGTAACAAGAATATGACCATGTTAAAAAAGGGGCTACTAATCTTAATAAAGAATAAAATACATAAATGAGTTGTCAAGTAAGGCAAGATAAAGAAGAAAGTGGATTTAGGTTGATAGAGTTGGCATAAAGAAAGGGTTGATTAATCAATACTGCACAAGACCTTTTATGGTCCTGTGCAGCTTGACAGATTAAAAATTATAAATTTTTAAACTTAAAGTAAGCATCTCCTGCAGCCCTGATCACGTGATAGGCTAGAGGTGATCCTGTAAGAAGGGGATGGGTTGCAACTTGCATGAAATAAAGATCCTCAACTGTGAGGCCAGCTTGAATTGCTGTTGAAATAATATTTACCATCTCAGCCGCTGTATCTCCGCCAAGTACATGTCCTCCAATTATTTTTTTGTCTTTTTTATTGAAGTAGAGTATTGTTTTCATGTCCTTAAAGGTATTAGGTAGGGTGGCTGGATGTTTGTCAGGCCCTACAAATTCACCTTTTATATATTCGATATTCTCCATCTCACATCCACGTTGGGTCAGGCCAGCAGCACCCATGGCAACATCTCCTATTTTTGTAGAAAATGCACCTAATGCCCCTCTATTCTTTACCATATTTCCCGCCATATTATTGGCAGCAATCATACCCTCATAGGCTGCAACTGAGGCTAGTCTAATGCCACATGGTTTTTTAGTTATAAAGGAAAATTTCGCGGCGCAGTCCCCTGCAGCATATACATCCTCAATCCTTGTCCTCATATATTCATCCACTTCAATCCCTGCTCTTTTATCACAGGGAATACCACATTTTTCAGCAAGGGAAACATTTGGAGCTGCCCCAACACCCATGATCACAATATCCGCATCAAGGGATTCTCCACTTGCTAAAAGGACCTTCTCAACCTTTCCATTTCCTTCCAGTTTTGTGACCTGAGAATTGGTCTTTATGTTGATATTTAATTTTTTCAGTTCTTCTTCAGCCTTAATACAAAATTCTTCTTCAAGTGCCACTAATAAACAATGGGGCAACATCTCAACTATGGTGATGTTTGCGCTATCTCCTTTAAGTTTGGCTATTTGTTCAGCCATTTCAACCCCGATAAAACCGCCACCTATAACAACTATGTTTTTTGCTTGTTTAACTCTCTCATTAATAAGCTCCAGGTGTTCAGGCTCTTTTTTGATTGTGAATACGTTCTCTAAGTTGCTTCCTTCAATTGGAGGAACAAATGGTATGGATCCTGTGGTTAATAATAGTTTGTTATATTGTAATTTTTCGTTTCCATTGTATAGGAGTTCGTGATTTTGGGTATCAATTTCAGTTACTTCAGCAACTTTTATATCAAGCCCCATTGATATAAATGGATCATCTGGTATTAAGTCTTTAGCCACTTCTTTTAGTGTCCCATAAATATAGGGAATTCCACAAGGAACTGGCGTTTTTGATGCCTTTCTAAATAGGACAATCTTTGTTTGTGGAGCCCCCATTTTTAAAGTAATTGCAGCAGCCAATCCTGCAGCAGATGCTCCTATAATTGCTATGTCTGTTTTTTGCATATCCATCCTCCTGTTTAAAATTTTTTGACATACAATAACATGCAAAAAATGCGCCAACTAAATAAAACCTTTTTTGTACGAAACAAGTAGGTGTTAGTTCCTTTTTTTGTAAAAATTAACGTTAACCGTTAAGTTAACAAATAAATTTAAAGTTACAATAGATCTCCACTAAAAGGCAATTAAAAATCCCCACTCCACCCTAAAAAATTTTTTTTAAAACTTCAGATTATATCTTCTCGGAATTAAACGACTATTTTACTAGAATTCACCAGTAAATTTGAACAAAAAATCAACTCAGAAGATTTTCTTAAGCCTAGCGTTTTTTGCTTATGACCTCTTTAAACCAGGGCATTTATACTTTTCCAAAACAAAGACTTGGTGTATGAGTGGTCTTTGGCATCTATCTGAACTCACGTTTGTCCTTAATAAGGCTTGGTAACCAATCTGGATGATAATGCGCAGCTATAAATATTTTGAGACTGGGTCTATAACTTATCTGAGCATCTAAATTTTCAAGTGCTAGGAGCACACACTTTTGTGACAAAATTCTTCACAAATTCAATTTCTTCTTCTTTTGCATCCTCAGCAAAAGCCAACCCCATACCTGATTTTCCGTCTTTTTCAAAAAAACTCCTTATAAAGGCAGGTATAATCAACTCATTTTCGTTAAAAACTGGAATTAACTTTAAATTAACTTTTTCACCCACTATAAATTGTTCTTTATGCCATGGATTTTCAAATACAAATCCAGCACCACCTTCGCTTAAATCTATTATTAGACCAGGAAAAAAATTTTTATCATTTTGATGTGCAACACCACCAGGAAAGGAACAAGTAACTCTTTTTGCTCTTCTTACTAATATTGTCTCAACTGTTGTTGGTTTTTTAAGAAAAAGCAACCCGGTTGGCTTAAAAGTATAATGTAATATTGATGTTTTACCTATGTAGATCTTCCCATCTATAAAAAATTTAACTTCCACACCTGAAGATAAACGGGTAAAAATATTATTTATACCAGGTATTGGTTTTAAAGTAGTTATAAAAAAATGGCCAGGATACCATCCTATATACTTCTCAGTTGTCTTTCCGAAATTTTCACTTTCAAGTAAAATATTTGTTCCTATTTTCATATTTTCAAATATTTTCATTTACCCTCTCCTCAGGAATATTATATACCAAATCTGGATGTACATAATTTAATGTTATAAATTCTTTTTTCCCTTTATTCTAAGTCATCAAACACATTGTTCATTCTTTTATTATTTTAATTCCTGTACAACACTTCTTTATTGCAGATATTTAATTCCTTTTTCTGAGATTTCCCATGTGTCTTTTGAAGAGTCATTTTTTTAAATACCTTTTCTACCTCTTCCTTTAAAATTTCAAAGGCAGCAATTACTTCCTTTTTAATCATAGTGACATCGACTCCTTAGTCTTTTCAAATAACATAGTTCCCATATATTCTTTTACACTTGTAATCCGTAAATCTGGAGGTTTGTTTTTAAATTTTTGTGTGACACGATTATCTTGAAAAGGAGAATGATTTTCAAACATAAATCTTAAAAATTGATAAATATTTTTGTTATCTGAAAAGACCAGGAAAAAAGGTAAAATTATATTGAAAAACATTTCTTCTTTTCTCTGTTTTCCTCTTCCTTTAAAATCCATTATGTTTTTAATGCGGATTTAGATTTCTGATTTTTTGTCTGAATTTTGATATGTTAAAAAAAGAAATTTATCAATCCCTTATCCATGCTTTTGGCCAAAAAATTTTTTATCCCTGCTATCTTTTTTTTAGGAAAATTGACAGGTCTTTTGCCGTGGTTTCCCATTGGGATTTATTCATTCTTTAGAAAATTTTGCCGCATACTGTTTTTTTTGCTCAACCCATTTGTGGCCAAAGAGGATTAAGTTGAGAGAACCCTTATCCTCTTTCATATTAATTTACTCCTTGACAATCAACACAATTGCAGTCTCCTTTTATTTTGTAGCTAACATACCTCGTACTAGGCATGACAATCTTAAAAAGGTTGCTTGATGGGGAAAAATAAAATAACTTCTAGTCACATCTTTACTGACATTCACCGACTCTTAAAACAGACAGTAAACAAATGAAACAGAAGGGTTCTCTTCTTGACTATGTAAGGTATAATTCATAAATTTTTATTCAGGGGGTAATAAGTTGAAATCTAAAAAGCCAGTTCTGCCAGAAGGTTATTCAGAATTTTTGGCCAGTTTGAAAAGGCGTGTCCAAGAGGCACGGCTTAAAGCAACCTTATCAGTCAATCGGGAACTTATTTTGCTTTACTGGGAAATTGGCCAGATGATTTTACAGCGTCAGAAAAAGGAAGGCTGGGGAGCAAAGGTGATCGAGAGGTTAGCTCATGATCTGCGCAAAGAGTTCCCGGAGATGAAAGGATTCTCACCTCGTAATTTGCTTTTTATGCGTTCTTTAGCTGAGGCATTTCCCGATAAAACAATTGTGAAACAAGTTGTTTCACAAATTCCCTGGGGACACCTTATTAGAATTATTCAGATGGTCAAAGATCCTGCAGAGCGTATCTGGTACATCCAGCAAACTACTTTGCATGGATGGAGCCGCAACGTTCTTGTCCATCAGATAGAAAGTGGTCTTTATCACCGCAAAGGAAAAGCTATTACAAATTTTGACAAAACCCTGCCATCTCCACAATCTGATCTTGCTCAGGAAACTTTAAAAGATCCTTATATATTTGATTTTTTAGGACTAACAGAAGATATTCGTGAGAGGGAACTGGAAAAAGAGCTTATAGCTCGTTTACGGGATTTTTTGCTTGAACTTGGAAGTGGTTTTGCGTTTGTAGGAAGTCAAGTTCATCTGGAAGTTGGTGGTGAAGATTTTTATTTGGATCTGCTTTTTTATCATTTAAAACTTCGTTGTTACATAGTAATAGAGCTTAAAACAGGTCCATTTAAGCCTGAATACGCTGGGAAGATGAATTTTTATCTGGCAGCAGTGGACGATTTGCTTCGTCATCCTGATGATAACGCCTCCATAGGCATCATTCTTTGTAAATCCAAAAATAAAGTAATAGTGGAATACGCTCTAAAAGATACCAGCAGGCCTATTGGTGTCTCTGCCTATCGCTTAACTCGCACTCTGCCAGAAGAACTAAAAGCTACTTTGCCAAGTGTAGAAGACCTGGAAAAAGAATTAGAAAAATAGAAGAATTTGCTCAAAGCGAAAAAAATAGGGACGGGTGAATAATACTACACGCAAATGAATGGAACCATATCTGCCCTCCCCTCTAACTTGAGGTGGAAATTTTTCTGTTCACTGTTCACCGATCACTCTTTATTTGTTTGGCATCTTTCCGCTTTCCTCATTTTTATCCACAGACAGCCCAATATATCCTCTCCAATTATTAATGTTATGTTTAAACTCAGTCCTCACTCCACAACCTCCCAATATCCGCCCTTATCAGGGCCTACTCTCCTAATCTTTCTGTCCTCTTTTAACTTTTTAATATCCCTTTTTATTGTCTTTTCATTAACTTTTAAAATTCTTGAAATTTCTTTAATTGTGATTTTAGGATTATTTTTCATCAATCTTATTATGTTATCTGGTCTACTTTCTGGGACATTTTCTGGGACATTTTCTGGGACATTTTCTATTGTTTCCCTTTTTAAAGTCACTCTAAAACCATCTCCTTCATCTTCAAATATAACATTATCGCCAAGAACACGCCTAATTTTGTTAATACCAGAGCCAATCTTTTCAACCAATCCCATTCTATAAACAAGATCAGCCAGAAGAGGATTTCTTGTTATGCTTTTTTTCCCAAGAAGTTCTTTTTCAAACAGCAATCCACCAGGATTTGATACTTCAACCCTATCTTTGAAAATCTCTATTAAAATTCTCCCCTCACTGAAATAGTCTCTATGTACCATTGCATTTAAAACAATTTCTCTTAAAACTTCTTCTGAAAATTCTGGAATATCATAGCGTTTTAAACCTTTGATTATGGATTTTACTCTTAAATTCCTTAATAAAAATTTTATTATTCCAGCAAGATTTGTTATAAAATCCTCCTCAAAATCCTGTCTATCAAGGATGTCAATTCCTTCATAGCCTTGATACAAAACAGCAGTTATAACTGAATTTAGAAAAAATTTTCTAATTGATTTTGCAAAAAACAAGACACCTGCATTGGTTAGCACACCATCTTCAAGTAAGTTAAGGTTTTTTAAAATATGTTCTTTGCCAAGACTTTTATCAATTCTGGCATTTTCCACAAATCCACTAAATGCTTTATCATTAAAGTCTTCAATTAAATTAAATTCATGATTTAACTTCCTATCAAATCTTATCAGGTTGGTTTTTTGGAAAAAATTTCTTATTTCGTCCCTTGAAAGTTGTTGAGAATTTGCTCCCTGTCTTAAATAACATCTGCCATTTACAAAATATGGCTTTTCTTTCCCTTCAGGAACATAAATAACTGTTAAATTTTTTATTTGTTCAACATTAACAATTAATGATGGTTCAAGATTTCTTGCATAATTTTGTATTTTTGATTTTATGTTGTTTGTTAATTTAAAACCAACAATTTCACCTGTTTTATCCCTAACACCAAGTATTATCTTACCACCAGAAGAATTGGCAAAAGCACAAATATCTTTTGCAATGGAATCACTTATTTTTTCTTTAAATTCAATTGTATAACCTTCTCCTATTTTGATAATTTCAACAATATCCGAATACATCATACTTCAAACCCCATAATTTTCAAAGAAGAGTATTATTC